>JAYKHH010000001.1:0-11774 GCA_035285265.1 Leptolyngbyaceae cyanobacterium
GCATTAGCCTGAGAATGCCGATCCCCTGCTTGGGACAGAATGATGGTGTGATCGTGGCGCAGTTCTGTCGCCCATACACGCTGAATCGGCTCCCCATTGCGAGTGAGGGGGCCACATCCCTCGGCCCAAGCAAAGAGATCGCCCCCGTCCTGGGGAGCAGAGAAGGCATAGACGACCCCAAGGATAGGTATCCCGGATCGTAGAAGGGCAATAGACACCGCAGATCCCCGATATCCCTTGAGAAAAGAAGCCGTACCATCGTTGGGATCAATGAGCCAGGTATGCTGCTCGGCATCTTGCGGCAAACAATCCTGATCCCTTAACTCCTCACCCCGCACTCCATAGGCTGGAAAAGCCGCCCTCAATTGCTGACGAATCAGGGCTTCCGCTTCCTCATCAATCAGGGCATGGGCACCACTCCCCCGTGGGCCACCAGGACGGTGAAATTCTGCCCGTAGAAGTTCGCCTGCTGCCTGGGCTGCTTGAAGGGCGATCGCTAACGCAGAATGATACGTAGATTGGGGCAATGCTGAGTTCATGGGTATTTGGGTTGATGGGTAAGCACTGCTATTTCCCAGCAGAAGAGGGTTTAAAGGGAGTAGGCTGCCCTCCTAAATATTTCACAATTGCTTCGGTATTCGACACAATCATCTTGACGTAACTATCGCCTGCACTACCCGGTGTCCCAATTGAATCAGAGTAAAGTTCCGTTGGCGCTAACTGGACTCCTGCTTCCTCGGCAACAGTTGTGATCAGTCGAGGGTTAATCGTGGTTTCTGCAAAAATGGTGGTCACTCCCAGGCTCTTGATAGACTCCGCTAACTGTTTTACCGTTTGGGCACTGGGTTGCTCTTCGGTACTAATCCCAATCAGGGTTCCGGCCACGGTCAGCCCGTAAGCCTTGGCGTAGTATTGAAAGGCATCATGGGTGGTGATCAGTTGGCGCTGATTGACCGGAATCGTTTGAATTTGCTGGGTCACCCATCGATCCAGTTGCTGTAATTCTGTAATGACCGTATTAGCATTCTGCTTAAACTCTGCTTGATCCTCCGGAGAAAGCTGAATCAGTTCATCCCGAATAAGCTCAGCCATCTGGATGACGTTTTTGACATCCCCCCAAACGTGGGGATCGGGCACCGTGCCTTTAGCCGATTCCTTTAGCTCCAAGGGTTTAACCACTTCACCCACGGCAACTTTGCGCGCCCTAACTCCCGTGGCATTCATCATTTTGATCAGATTCGGCTCCAGGTTATAGCCGTTATAGAAGATGAGTGCTGCTTTCTCCAATTTTCTGCTGTCGGCTGGAACAGGTTCGTAGACGTGGGGATCATCTCCTGGTTTGAGAATCCCCGCTACATCAATCTCATCGCCCCCAATTTGTTGGGTTAGGTTCGTGATGATAGTGCTGGTCGCAACGACAGGAGGCTGAGCATTGGTATTGGGTAGAGGAGTTCCGTTTGTAGTTGGAGTGCTTTGTGGTAATAGATCACATCCACTGCTCCACAGCCCCACCAGAACTAGAGCAGCCGACATCCAGGGCCGTAGGGCAGGACGTTGAGTCATGACTCCCATGATTGTTACCTGTTTTCATAATTCTTTCATTTTTTCAGGTTACTATATTTTCATAATCCTTTCATTTTTATGGCGGGCAACAGGGTGTTGTCGTCTTCCTGTCCCGTTTTAGACTTCGATTCCAGGAGGTTCTGATGTTGCCCCATACCGCGATCGCCGTTGACCATCTCAGCGTTAACTACCGTGATGTCCAGGCATTGCGGAATGTGAGTTTTCAGATTAAACCGGGTCAATTGGTGGGTATCTTTGGCCCCAATGGAGCTGGGAAAAGTACTCTCGTTAAAGCCATGCTAGGGCTGATGCCTCTGGTGACAGGTACCATTCGCTATGGCGATCGCCCCTTGACCCAACAGTTAGATCGCACGGCCTATGTGCCCCAGCGATCGCAGATTGACTGGACTTTCCCGGCTACCGTTTGGGATGTGGTGCTCATGGGACGGGTGAAGAAGACGGGGTGGTTTAACCGCTTCTCTGCCCCTAGCAAGCGAGTTGCCGCCGATGCCTTGGAACGGGTGGGGATGAGTGACTATTGCAACCGTCCGATTGGAGCACTTTCCGGGGGACAGCAACAACGAGTATTTCTGGCGCGTGCCCTAGCCCAAGAGGCGGATATTTTCTTCTTTGATGAACCCTTTGTAGGGGTGGATCAGAAAACCGAAGCTGTCCTGTTCCGCATTTTTGATGAATTGGCAGAAGCGGGAAAAATTATCCTGGTGGTCAATCATGATTTGGGTGAGTCGATTACCCACTTCGATCATCTGCTGCTGTTGAACCGGGAACTGATCGCCTTTGGTTCAAGAGAACAGGTACTCACACCTGAGAACATGACCCGTGCTTACGCTGGACAGGTGAAGTTCTTCTCCACTGCGGCGTAGGGAGGCTCCGTCATGGGACATTGGTTATTAGATCCGTTGCAGTATGCCTTCATGCAGCGATCGCTAATCGTAGCCGTTACGGTAGGCATCATTTGCTCCGTAGTGGGGAGCTATCTGATGGTGCAACGGCTAGCGCTGCTAGGAGATGCGATTAGTCATTCCTTGCTGCCGGGATTAGCGATCGCCTTTATCCTAGGTGCCAATCTATTTATCGGTGCGTTTATTGCTGGGGTGATCAGTACCGTGATGATTGCTTGGATTCCTCGGCGATCGCCCATCAAGGAAGATGCCGCTATGGGCATTGTATTTTCTGCTTTCTTTGCCCTCGGCGTAACGCTCATCACCGTGATTCAGAAAAGCAATAAAATTGATCTAAATCATTTCCTATTTGGCAATATTCTAGGAGTGACCGGGGATGAAGTCCGCGATACGGCAATTATTGCGGTATTGGTGCTGCTCAGCGTTTTTTTGCTATACAAAGAACTCTTGTTTTATAGTTTTGATCCCTTGGGAGCACAAGCCA
Source organism: Leptolyngbyaceae cyanobacterium (assembly GCA_035285265.1). Taxonomy (GTDB): domain Bacteria; phylum Cyanobacteriota; class Cyanobacteriia; order JARCMD01; family JARCMD01; genus JAYKHH01. The sequence continues at coordinate 2,971 of JAYKHH010000001.1, forward strand.
CAGGTTTACCTGTTAACCTGCTCAACTCAGGGCTAATGATTCTGATTGCCCTCACCGTCGTTGCCAGCATGAAAACCGTAGGGGTAATCCTGGTGCTAGCATTGCTGATTACCCCCGGATCTACAGCCTATCTCCTGGTATCCCGGCTCCATCAAGTGATGCTGCTAGGGTCTGCCATTGGTGTGTTCTCCAGCATCAGTGGTATGTATCTGAGCTATTACTACAATCTGCCCTCTGGTCCTGCCATTGTCATGGTGGCATCGGGATTGTTTTTCCTAGCTTTTCTCCTCAGCCCTAGCCATGGAATTTTGACCCATCCCCAGGCGCATTCGGGGGAGTTTCCCCTCTGGCAAGAAATCAAAAGTTTATTCCGTCGTGCCTAGCTCATCTTGAGAGCAGCATTAGATCACCCATTCTTTAGTGCCCTTGCAGAAAGAACTGGTTCATTTTTAAGCAGCAGTACTTGAGTTTTTCTAGGTTCAGCAACAAAATATTCAAGTTATTTCTGCGGAGATCCTTACCTCAAATCTTGATTGAATCAGCTACTGATTTGCCTGTGGGCAATAGTAAAGGATTGCTAAAGTGTTTTCTAGAATTATGCTTTGAGCATTTGCCTGTTGTACCTCATCCGGATTAGGCGGTAATGCCAACTCTTTAGCCTGTAATGCTTGAATTTGGCTAGGTGAGAGGCCACTACTGAGAGCACGACAGTAGTTTTTGGCACCCCTAATCAGGTTTTCTGGTACATCTTGAGCTGTCTCTAGCAAAATATCTCTCAAGTCTGCTGGGTAACTGCTCGCTAATTGCCTATAGCTATTGAGAAACAATTGATCCCGATTAACCTCAGTTAGGCTGGGTTGCTTTACTGGACGCTGTTGCACTTTGCAAAGATAAGACAAGTCTAAAACCTTACCTGAAGACTGTTGCATAAAGCAAGTCATGCTAGGTTGTTGCACTGGGCGTTGTTGCACTTTGCAAAGATAAGATAAGTCTAAAACCTTGTCTGAAGACTGTTGCATAAAGCAGGGTAAATCTAAAGTCCCAGCAAATAAATGTTCCTGATACTGCAATACCAGGAACATTGTGATACAACTAGCCTTAACCATACTTATAAAAGCCAGTATGGTCTTAAGCATACTGCTTGCCTTCTCTAATAGCCCCCTGTATAAACGGCATTGCCATAGTACCTAGTGCCATTCGGTGAGTTGGGATCATCTTGAAATCCATAGGAATAGTTTGCTGACTGCGATGCTGCATCATTTCGCAACTTCTGCATAATCTGCTGGGGAGACAATCCTGTACACTGACCCGAACTCAGACATAAAGCCACTGCCCCAGCTACATGGGGGGCAGCCATGCTGGTACCGGAAATTGTGTTATAGGTGCTTCCTTTCCAAGTGGAATTGATGCAGACTCCAGGAGCAGCAATGGTATGGTTGGCGTCTGGACTGTTAATGCTTGTGAAATTGCTGAAATCAGCTGCTTTATCGTCGGGAGTAGCTCGGCAAGTGGGAGTCGCACCCCCTCCTGGTTGACCATTGAAGTCAGCAAAGGCTGTGACTGTCAGAACTTCATCGTAGGAAGCAGGAAAGGAGGTTGCGAAGTCTATATTTGAATTACCGGCTGCAACCACGTAGGTCACGCCTGCTGTAATTGAGTTACAAATTGCTTTGTAAAGCGCATCATTATTGCTATCACTACAGTTCCCGTAATTCCTTGACCCAGTACCACCCAGGCTCATATTCGCAACCTTGATGCCTGTACTAGCAGCATTGGCAGTGACCCAATCAATGCCACAAAGTACAGAAGATGTAGTACCTGATCCATTGTTGTCAAGAACTTTGACTGCATAGAGCGGTGCTCCTGGAGCAACTCCAACTACACCATCTGCATTATCTTTGGCAGCAGCAATGCCTGCTACGTGGGTTCCATGCCCATTGCCATCGTTATAGGTTTTAGTAACGCAATTTTTACCGCCCCTTACATTTAAGTCAGGATGCCTAGTATCTATTCCTGTGTCGAGAATCGCGATCGCAACGTTAACCTGACCTAGACTATCACCTGCTTTAGTGCTGCTGATATCTGCTTCAGTACGATTGACTCCAGTAGGCAAAGTCTGAGGGATCGCCTCAACAGAAGAAGTTTCAGGCTGTGGTTTAGTCTTGCCAAGTGCTTGAACAGGCAGATCTTCTGATATGAATAGCACACGAGGATCCTTGGAGAGCGCCGCTAGTCGGGCCTGGGGAATTTTTGCAGCATAGCCTTTGAGCGCCGTTTTGTAAGTGAAATCGATAGTAAAGGCATTTGCATTAGCGTGTTCCAAAGCTACGGCAGAAGGCTCAAAGTTGTCTTTCAGAACCACAATATAGCCTTTTGTCGGATTGGCTACAGCAACTTCAGCTCTAAAGATTGGAGTGCTGGAAAACAAAACCCAAGAAAAACCTCCAAGCATTAACCCTAGCTTGACAAGAGACCGTTTCACATCCATATTTTCTGTAAAAATATTTTTAACTCCAAAAGTCACACGTATGATATCTTATATTTCATTCAAAATTATTTTTTTGAATCAAGAAAATATACAATTGCTACCCCTAATACCCCTAGGTTCTCAGGGATATTAGGGATATTAGGAATATTAGGGATTGAAATCCAATCTCGATCTTGGCTACTTCGAGCCTGAGAGCCACTCTTTAGAAGAACTGACCAGGAGGAATCGAGTTTTCTCTCGCCCCCTCACATGCTGTGTAAACTATGCCAGGGCTCATTGCGGCGATTTCATCGTGTTTCCCTGGACTCTTGATTCCATTAGGTTGAGTCCTATGGATGGTTTTCCCTAGCTTTTCTGCTTAGCCCTACCCATGGAATGTTGACCCATCCTCAAGTGCAATGCTTGCACCCCCACCTGTACATGAGCGATATCAAGAGAATTACTTGAAAAACTTCGAGAATTTCTGCAACAACGAGGGGGCTGCCAAACGTTGTTGCCAAGCTTTTAACTCTGGATGTTCAGGATCAACAGTTTTCCACAGGTTTAGCCAACCCTCTGCTGCTTCTGGACGCTTTTGAGCCATCAATAATTCTAGGTAAGCGCTGCTGAATACTGCAAAATCATCAACATGAAACCGTTTGTAAGAGATCATCGGTTTTAGGATGGCTTCAGCCGCTTCCAGATCTCCTTGGCGGATCTGCCATTTTGCCATGGCAGCCCGTCCACACACATACTCAGGATGCTGCTCTACAAGCTGCTGTATCAGCCTCATAGCGTCCTCCTCCCGATCCTGAAGTCCATAGGCCAGTGCTAGGTTATTCAATAAATCGGGGGCATCTGGCTTCACGGCTAAAGCTTGCTGTAATAACTGCTCTGCCTCCTTTGCAGCTTCCGCATTTTGCTGCTTGAGGAGTGAGAGGGCTTCCCTCAGCCAGTCTTCTATCTGTCGAGGATGCCGAGTCGGTGGGTCATGGTGAAATTGGTAGGCAATGAGTAGAATGTCGCGCCACTCTCCTTTGATCCACAGACGCACAGGCCCAGGAGGCAGTAACCCCGCTTCAGAAACCTTCACTGCAGCCTTGTTGCGAAGTTCATCAGTTCCCGATTGACTCAAGGCGAAGATGCGTAGGGCTTCTAGCATTTCTGGTTTTTCGGCAGTCTCGGCGCAGCGGAGGGCAAACTCTCGCCCTGCGGGATCCCCGCGATCGAGTAAGACCGGAATCAGTTGGATGATATGGGGATGCTCTTGGAGATAGCGTTGGATCGCCTTCGTCATTCCAGCCTCATCCTTAGATTGAAAAACTGACTTGAGGATGACCGTTAAATCCTCCACATCCGATCGATTCAGCCAGTAATTTAAATCAAAGGCCCAAGCCCCGTGGCGTTGACCTACCATTTTTCTGAGGTCGTTCAGATTCGCTTGAGCAAGGGTCAATCCAGGTGATTTCTTCAGCGCTTCTTTCCATTGTTGCTCTGCTTGCTGGCTCTGCCCCGATCGCGCCATCGCGACTGCCACCCAATGATGAAATAAGCCACCCGTGGTTTTCAAATCATCAGCCGCCTTTGCCTGTTCAAACACCTCTAAGATGCCTGCATCATCCCCCAAATAGCTCAGCGCTTCTACCTTTTTAGTCCAAAGATCCCATGCTTTAGCTTGGCTAGCCTTCAGCCGTTCGCCAAATACCTGGGCCTGTTCCCATTTTCCCTGAACACTATAGAAGCGGGTGAGGTTAGACAGGGCATGAATATTGTCGGGCTGCTGCTCTAAAGTATTTTGGGCTAGGGCGATCGCCCCCTCCATATCCCCTTCGCTATAGCAAATCAAGCACAGATTATTGTGAGCCGACCAAAAATCGGGCTTGATTCGTAACACCGCTTCCTCTGCTTGTCGGGCTTGGGCATAGTCGCCGCGCTCCAAATAGGCTTGACCTTGCTCATGCAAAAGGGCAATCCTGCGCCCCTCTTCTCCCGTCAACCCCATCTCCTCTAAGGTCTCTGCCATCTGACCTTCCAAATCAACCACCAATTTCCTCGCTCCCTGAGCTTTTTCGTGGTTCGGGAACCGATCTAGAGCATGGTGAAATGCTTGCAGTGCCAGCAAGGGATGGAGACACGTTAAATATCCTCCCGCCAATCCATAGGCGGCATCTGAATCGTTAGGAGCAGCCTGAACCAACTGTTCGCAGGCGCGAGTATAGCTGGGGATGTCGTGAAGCTCAACGCAAACGTTGACTAGATCGGTCAACACGTCTGGGTTGCCGGGATAATTTTGATTCAGGTTTTCTAGCACCTGTCGTGCCTCAGCCCATTTTTCCCGTGCCATCAATGCTTCCGCCTTTTGCAGCTCAGGCAGTAACCGTATTTTTCCGAAACCCTTCTGCATTAAGGATCGAGCAGTTTTCTTTTTGGCCATGCCAATTCCCTCTAAATCTAAACCCTACTCAGCCTTGAGTCACTATTCATCTTGTCAGTACCTCGACCTATTTCCATGAGTCACTTGCAGAGCTAAGACGTATGCAATTGCCACGAATTAATAGGAGTTGTGTAGGTTTTTGAAGGGTTGTAACCCTCCAAAAACCTACAAGTGCGTAAGTCCTGAGATGTTTTTCAGTGTATCGTCATCTCTCACCTTTAACCTTGCCCTTAGAGCAGAGACCTGGGGGCAACTCCAGGGAGATATGGTACTTACAGAGATATCATCCCCCGTACCAGCAATACCGCTTGAGCTTATCAGAGATTCTAACCAGCTATGATGAACTCACTGGTGAATACGCTGATCCAACTTAGCCACTAAATTAGCCCCAGGCAAGTTGACCTGCTCTAGCATGATGATGCTATGCTTACCTCTGAAGCCCTACGGATTTTTGTGGTCGCCTTGGAAACTAACTGCGATAATCTAAGTAGAAACCAAGGCGTTATCCCAATTGAGTCCCTCAATTGCACAAAACATCAGGGCATTGATTAGACCCAATAGCAAATGCTAATAGGTCTAATACAGTGTGACAACATTATTGAAGGGCTGCTAGGTAGATTGAGCTAGGCAGGAAAGGTAGTACAGCATGAAGGAATCAAGTGTGGGCGATAACAAGCGGCTACTGCTAATTGATGATGACCCAAACCTAATTCTGTTAGTCAAGGATTACCTGGAGTTTCGGGGTTATGAAGTTATTACGGCAGAAAATGGTCGGGAAGCATTAGAAGTGCTAGAGCAGGATATCTCATCGGGAGTTCTGCCCAATATGATCATCTGTGACGTCATGATGCCAGAAATGGATGGCTATTCCTTGGTAAAACATGTTCGGGAAGATCCCCGAACCAGTTGGGTTCCGGTGCTGTTCTTGTCTGCAAAAGGGCAAAGCCAGGATCGCGTCAAAGGTTTAAATACAGGCGCTGACGTTTATATGGTCAAGCCCTTTGAACCAGAAGAGTTAGTAGCTCAGGTAGAATCTTCTCTCAAACAAGCATCTCGGTTCCAGCATCAAACGGCTGGAAAGGAAAATGGACAAACCATTCAAGTCCCCTTTGATGTAGAGTTAACGCCTACAGAACTCAGGGTCGTTCAGTTTGTGGCTAGAGGTATGGCGAACCGTGAAATTGCGGATGAGCTAAATGTGAGTCAGCGCACCATTGAAAGCCATGTTAGCAACATGTTAGGTAAAACCGGCTTACACAACCGCACAGAACTGGCTCGTTGGGCCATTGAAAATAATATGGCCTAAGAAAAAATGGTTTAGAAATATGTAGTTCTAAAACGGGCGATGGGTGAAGTTTCCTAGAGACATCTCACTCACCGCCCATTTTGATGTCAGTTCTATAGTAAGAGCATCCCCTGGTGGGTGCCCCTACGATTGAAGTCACAGCACTTGAGTCAGATCTGATTGAACCAGGGACGAGATCGTCTGGAAATGATCCCAAACGCCCTAAATTCCAGATCCGTCGAAGAATTCCTCAATGACCTTATCCCGGAGACGGCAACTAGAATTAGCCTGCTGGGCAGAGGATTTTCCCTCATAAAGAGATTTCGGAGAGGGGAGATCCGTCAGAGCGATCGCTGCATTTGCTAAAACAGCCTCCTTAGCAAAACAGGTTTCCACCATAACGCGATCCTTGAGGTTTTGCATTTCTTGTTCCATCGCCTCAATGCGATCTACCAAGGCCCGAATCACTTGAGCCTCCGAGTCGGGGAGAGAGCCATGCTCTAGGGGATTCACGCGCACACCAGAGCGATGGATAATCCGACCGGGTACTCCCACGACTGTGCAATCTGAAGGCACATCTCTGAGGACAACTGAGCCTGCACCAATACGGACATTACTACCGATCTCAAGATTGCCTAGGATCTTGGCTCCCGCACCCACCACTACATTTTCGCCGAGGGTGGGGTGCCGCTTGCCGCTTTGTTTTCCGGTTCCTCCCAGGGTAACCCCCTGATAAATTAGGGCATAGTCCCCCACAATTGCGGTTTCTCCAATCACCACCCCCATGCCGTGGTCGATAAACACCCCCCGTCCAATCGTCGCACCGGGGTGGATTTCAATGCCTGTTAAGAACCGACTAATAGCAGAAATTAGGCGAGGAATAAACGGCAGCCGAACCTTGTAAAGTTGATGGGCGAAACGGTGCAACAACAAGGCTTGCAGGCCGGGGTAGCAGAAGATAACCTCTAACCAATTGCGTGCCGCAGGGTCACGCTCAAAAATGATTTTGATATCCGTGAGGAGTGCAGACAACACAAGCAGTTACCCCATTTAGCAAGACAAATCACTCCCTATTTTAACGTCCTCAGCTACCCGACCCAAGCCTTAAAGCAATCTTCTTTGGGGTGGGTTTCCCGAACTAAACAGATGATTAAAGATGGATTACTCCTGCACCGTAAGCTTATAGTCTCGCCTCATGCCTGCTTCTAGTGCCCCAACCCAAACTTTATAGGTGCCAGCAGCCCAATTAGAGTCTTCAATCTGATCCTTTCCACAGCGAATGATTCCGTCTGGCCCTTTCACTAACAGCGTAGTTTTATTTCTTCCACTGGTAACTTTTAGCTTTAGCGCAGCAAAGTTTTTCTGTAAAACTAGGATGTGATCAGGAACATCTTTGTCACCCGCATAACCTAAACAAAGTCTTTGTTTGTAATCACTATTAGCGATCGCAGGCAGCGAAAAAGATCCCCCCGTCGAACCGCGTGCAATCCCCTCAGAGGAAGAAAAGCCAGGGGCTAAGCTTAAGGTACCGAAATTCGCGTTATCAGCTAACGCAGGCACTGCACACAAGAGGGCCGTCAAACCCATAAGGCTACTGAGAGTCAGCCTAGATTTAAACGAATGCGTCTGGGAGGTTGCTTGAGAATCTCCTCCTCCTTGTCTTTGCCTGATAACCCCTAGGCCCATAATTTATCCTTCTTTAGAATTAGTCCACTACAGTTGTCGCAACTCAGATCATGGCTGGTATTAAATATGACGCTGCTTATAACCCGTTTCAGCTTTATAGCCGATTTTAGAACCGATGCCCTTGCCCATAACATCCTTGACGTAACAGCTATTTTCTAGGTGCCAAGCTTTCCAGCTTAAAGTTGCTGAGGTGGCTCTAAGGGATGGCAAATCCAAAGCAAACAATTAGAAAGTTAATGCAGGAAAGTTAATGCAGGAAAGTTAATGCAGACTCCTAGGAAGTCATGGGGTAAACTGCAAAAGGATGCAACCGCGCCTAGCTCCCTGTCCAGATCCAACCCCTAAAAATCCCAATGGCTCATCCTCTTTACATCGCCTTCATCTGGCATCAACACCAACCGTTGTACAAATCCAGAGTTGCAGGAACCTATCGCCTTCCTTGGGTACGTCTTCATGGCGTTAAAGATTATTTAGACTTGGTTTTATTACTGGAACGCTATCCTAAGCTGCATCAGACGGTGAACCTAGTTCCCTCCTTGATCTTACAGATTGAGGAGTATGCATCCGGAAAAGCCTTTGACCCCTATCTGGAGTTAGCGCTCTCCCCGGTAGAACAGATCAGCCCTAGCCAAAGACAGTTTATTATTCAGCATTTTTTTGATGCGAACCACCATACGTTGATTGACCCTCATCCTCGTTATGCTGAACTTTACGGTCAGCGTCAGGATAAGGGACAAGATTGGTGTTTAGATAATTGGGATTTAGCAGAGTATGGCGACCTGCTCGCTTGGCACAATTTGGCGTGGATTGATCCGTTGTTTTGGGACGACCCAGAAATTGAGCAATGGCTGAAGCAAGATCGGGGGTTTAGTTTGGGCGATCGCCAGCGTATTTATTCCAAGCAGTGCGAAATCCTGCGTCGGATTATTCCC
>JAYKHH010000002.1:0-7910 GCA_035285265.1 Leptolyngbyaceae cyanobacterium
CGTTTTCAGCTCTGTGGAATGCCTCAAAAAGCTGGGCTTGTGCTTCCACAGGAATGCCAATTCCCTGATCTCGGATCGAGAAAACCAGAAATTTCGCTTGGTAGACGATATCAAAATAAACATTGCCCCCTTGGGGCGAATATTTGATGGCATTGGAGAGCAAGTTGGTAAGGATTTGCCGTAGGAGCTTTTGATCTAAGAAGGCAAGGCTGATCGCGGTATCTTTCGGCATCTCGTGGTACTGAGGCGAAAATAGAATGGTGTGTTGAGCGCTATTGCGTTGAATTTCGCTCACCAGCTCTTGGCAAAATTGCTCTACGTTTAAGAAGGCTGGCTTAAATTCCAATTTCCCGGATTCGGCTTGATTGAGCAGAAGCACATCTTCTAATAACTGATTCATATGCTTGACCGCATTTTGAATCGATTGGAAGGTTTCTTGTTTCTCCGTATCTTCCAGGTTGTGACCATAGCTCTCTAGCAATCCTGCAGAGGAGGCAATAATGGTGAGGGGCGTGCGGAACTCGTGGGAGGCCATGGCAATAAATCTGGATTTCAGGGTTACTAGCGCCTTTTCCTCCTCAAATGCTTTTCGAGTCTCTAATTCTGATTGCTTGCGATCTGTAATATCGTTGAGGGTACCTGTTGCACCAATCACCTGACCCTCCCAATCCTGGATTGGGAGGGCCGACACCTCTAGCCACTGTACTATCCCTGCTTTTGCTAGATGCCGAAATTCATATTGACAATTTTTTGTTTGGCCTGTTAAAAGAGCTTGAACATGAGATGCATTGCTTTCCTTGTCCTCTGGATAGACGTGCTCCAGAAAATTTGTGCCCAGACTTTCCTCGATGTTCCATCCCGTGATACTTGTCCAAGCTGGGTTTAGGAATGTCCATGCCCCCTGAGCATCGATTTGAAAAATGACTTCCTTGGCCGTATCAACCACATTGCGATACTTCTTTTCGCTAACTCGGAGATTGCTTTCTGCCTGCTTGCGATCGCAAATTTCTAGCTGCAATTGGTCAACGGTTCTGGCTAATTCAGCCGTGCGTTGTTGCACCCGTGATTCCAACTCCGCATTGAGTTGTCGCAGGGCTCTCTCCGCTTGCTGGCGATGGCAGAGTTCTAGCTGAGCCTGTTGGTGGAGATCTGCTTGATGAACCGCAATCGCCAATTGGGTCGCTAACTTCTCCAAAAATTTCACATCTAAGGGATGCCACTGCCGGGGATGCATCTGATGGGCAATCATCAACCCCCATAAAGTTCCCTGCTGGATAATAGGTACTACTAGCTTGGCTTGAACCCCCAATTCTTGCAGAAATCCCAGCAAGCAAGGGGGAATTTCTGCGGTCTCTGTATTGGAGAGTTGGTAAATCCGTCCTTCAATATATGCCTGATAGCAGGTTTCTGGAAAGATCTCGGCGGGAAAAACACGATTCAGAATCGAGGGTAGCCGCTCATTTAATGCCTCCGCAATTGCACTCCCCGTTCCATCGGCATAGACCCGATAGATAATCACCCGGTCAGCTTGCAGCAATTGCCGAATTTCAGTTACTGCCGTATTCAAGATTTCTCCCAACTCTAGAGACTGGCGGATACGAGCCGCTACTATAGTTAGCAGTTGGTCGCGTTGAGACTGCTCTTGCAGGGCAATAACTTGCTCCTCTACTTGGGTCGTTAACTCCAAATTACGGTTCTGTAATAGCTCAATTTTCTCAGCTTCTAGCTGAAGCACTTTTTCCTGTAAAAAGTTGACCGTGGTATGTAGCTCCACCGGATCGAGAGTTTGGAGCAAGCTAGTCTGGGTGACAATTCCAAGTAACTCTCCTTGATCTCCCGTTACGACCAATCGCTGCACCCGTCGCTCCAACATCTGCTGGTGAGCAAGCCATAGAGAATCTTGAGGCCCCAGACAAAATAGAGGAGTACTCATGACATCCTGGGCAGAAACCTTCAGAAAATCCAATTCCAAAGCTTGAAATTGCACCAGATCTCGTTCCGTCACCATTCCCACTGGATAGACGAGGGGAGGGGAGCCAGCTAAAACATCCGCTGCAGAAAGAGCCGAGTCCAGGTCAATCTCTGGTGATCCTGGCGATGTCTCGGACTCTACAATGACCACACAGCTCACCCGATGCTCTGCCATTAATTGCGCTAAGCGCAAAACAGAAATGCTGGCAGGAGCTTTCACCACTTGGGAAGTCATAACTTCCGAGAGAAGACGAAACCTAAGCAGATCCGTAGGGCGCAACCAAGCGCGGATGCTATCGTGAGTGACCAGCCCGACTAATTGCTCCTGGTCATCCACAATGGGAAGGTGTCGAATCTGATACCGGCGAAACACACTGAGAATAGACAAGAGATCTTGGCATTGAGACTGATTTAGGATAATGATCTGCCGAGTCATCACCTCAGAAATCCGCGTCTGCTCTGAGTTCATACCCGTTGCCATTAACCGAACCAGATCTCGCTCGGTCACGATACCGACAAGCCTTGCACCTTCCATAACCAACACGCAACTCGCTCTTGCTTCTTGCAACGTGGAGGTGATGGTTGAATCTAATGGGTTGAGCGAGCAAGTCCCTCTAGCGTTACTCATGAGGGCGATCGCCTCTCTCAGTAAAGTGTCTGGAGAAACAACGAGGGGAGAGATATCAATCGCTTGCTTGAGATCAAGAATCGGCTCAGGGTTGAGAAGCATGATCAGGGGTTAGAACAGTTCTGAATGAATCTAGCTGGCCTAAAAATAGAAAAAAGCCCATCAGATTAGGGAAATCCCTACAACCAGTTGCAGACTAACTGCATTCTTACAAGTCAGGACTTACGCAGCTAGGGATTTTGGAAGGGCTGTAGTCCTTCCAAAATCCCCAAGACTCTGATTCATGCGTAGCAAGTGCGTAATTCCACAGGTATAGAAACAAGCGCAGTCAGAAGTAGCTAGAGAATTTTGCGGAAGCGGATATGCAATCTATTTCGTGAGAGTACCCCATAACCTCCAATGCAAAGGCTACTAGGATAAAAATACGAGTTGACTAGCATTGCATCATCAACTATAACCCGGAAAATCCCTTGAATTAGTTTTTTGGGGTGTTACACCCCTCTATGCTACAGGTTGACAGAACTTACGCAGTTAGTACGAAACAATACTTCAGATATTTGTGGCAATTCAGTAATACACCGTAGCCCAGGCTTTAGATTCCTTAGGAATATCTTGAGTCAAGCGGGTGTTTTTAATAAGACTTGCAATTGTTGCTCATTTAAGCGACCGGCTTCGTATAGGGTTTGAGCAATTTCAGAAAACTTCAAAACCGCATGGGGACAATACCCCTGACTCCCTAACTTTTCTTGCACGCCTTCCTCATGGTCAATAAGCACTACGATATCTTTTACCTGGAGACCGACTGATTTTAGTTTTTCGGCTCCCTCCATAACGCTCTTGCCAGTAATGAGCACATCATCCACAACCACAATCGTTTCACCTTCCCGAAATTGTCCTTCTACTAAGCGACGAGTTCCGTGGGCTTTTACTTCCTTGCGCGGAAAAATAATTGGATAATTGAGTCGTAAGCCCAAACCCGTTGCTGTGGGTAAAGAACCATAGGGAATGCCAGCAATACGATCAAATGTCAGGTCTTCCAGAATCTCGGCATAGGCATTGAGAACCTGCTCAAACACTTGGGGATGAGAAATAATGGTGCGTAGATCAATGTAATAGGGAAAGGTGGCACCCGATGCCTGCACAAATTCCCCAAACTGAAGGCAGCCAATATCATAAAGCTGCAAAATCAAATCTTTGTGGGGATGTTGAGTCAAGAGGCAAACATTGGGAAACCAGAGGGAACAGGTTGGACTTTCCTGAATCAGGTTTGCTTTGATGCGGTTGATTTGATCTCGCAGCGATCGCAGGCATTTTCTAGGAGATTCTTGGGCAAGTATCTCGTTAGAAGTAGAGATAATCAATCCATCTCCGTGAGTCGTCAATCCTGCCCTGAGCAGTGGTTCAAGGTCATTGGGATCGATCGAGCAGTTGTCTGCTAGAATCATGCGCTCAGGAGCAATGGCGCGGATGCGAGAAAAGACCTCGACGCTGCCCCCTACTTCTAGTCCCAATTGTTCTGGAATTCCCCAGGTTTTAGTTTCTTCAACTAAGTTCAGATAAAAGGGCGATCTCGGCGTTGGATATTCCTGCAACGTCGCTGTGGAAAGGTTCTCTGTGGCGCATAAAATGAAAGCCGATTTATCTGGATAAACCAGAAACGGGGTCACCCCATCCTGCCCAATATATGGATTGAGGGTGACCGCATCTACCTGCCAAGTTGCAAAGCTCATCTGAGCAAAAATGCTACTGGTTTGCCGGTCACCATGTTGAGCATCTAGAATAATTGGAATGTGAGGGGGGATCGTCGCCAATATCTGGCGTAATAATACCAACCCTGAAGCTCCCAAAGCGCGATAAAACTCTAGGGTTAACCTATAAGCGCAGACTAAATCTGTAGTTTCCGCAATCAGAAATTGTAGCCACTCCTGTAATCCCCATACATGGGTAGCAGCACTGTCCCAAGTGTCAAAACGAGTGCCAAAACGTTTTGGCCATACTTCTGGATCAGGGTTAATTCCAATACATACTAAACTTTGGTTGAAATTAATAGCTTCATTTAATTTATCGCAGAACTTCATAAGCTTTTTCCAAATACCAAGTACTCCACACAATCAGGAATCTAAAATCCTGGTTTCTTCTGGTGTTAAAAACACTCGGTTGCTGTTTCCATACAAAAACCAGGATTTTAGGTTTAGGGAGCTTTTTGAATGGGTTTACTTTCAGGAGCAATACACAAGCAATGATGAGCAGCTTATGAGGCTTCCTGATAGCCCTAACCAGGGATACCTAATCTTCATAGAGGCGGCATTCAGGAGCCTCTGGATTATCTTCGCAATATTGCTGCAAAGAGTTTTTAGTATTAGCTTTCGCAATTACTGCTTGATGGGATGCATTGGCCTGAAGCTCCTCCACAATATCCCAAGCCACTGCACATTCTGGGGAGGTTGCCCCCTTCTGGGCACAAATGGTGCGGGCTTCTTCCCTTGCCACTTCAATTTCATCTTGGATTGTGATTCGTCTGGGCTTTTCTACAAAGTCGCTCTTCTGAAGGATGTCGCTGATCGAGATAATTCCTAAGAGGGTTCCGCTAACCACAGGGGCACGACGAATTTTAGTATTCGCAAATAGTCGAGCTACGTATTCAACGCCGAGATCAGGGGAAACCACCACACAGGGCTTGGTCATAATCTCAAATACCCGAATTTGTTTCGGATCCTTGCCGTAGGCAGCTACCTTGTAAACGATGTCAGTTTCAGTCACAATCCCGTAGGGATCATCTTCATCGCGTCGCTCTACAATTAAAGAACGTAATCCTTTATCTTTCATGACCTGAACTGCTTCGGCAACGGTTGTAATACCTCGAACGGTTACTACTCCCGTTGTCATAATGTCTTTAGCTTTCATCATGGACTTATCTCTTTGCTTATGTAATGTTAAATTCAGTCTTGAAATGGGCTGCTCCTGTGAGCAGCAAGCATTTTGATGGGCTGTCTGGAGGGATTTAGCTGTAAATATTGATGGATCTGTGCATGGGGATAAGTCCGCAAATTTCTAGAGATATTTGCAAACGAAGTGCCTGGAGCATAGGCTTCAATTACACTTCCATTTAGCGAACACATCACCATCAAGTAGTCACAAGCAAAACACTCAGTTTGCATCAATTGGTTACCAGGACATACCTGCTTGCCTATGCCCTCTTTGATGAAATAACGACGTTGCGCCTGACTACCACAATTGGGACATCGAACTACTTGATGGGTCTGCATTTCAAAACCTCCTAAAGGATATGGAGTGTAATTACGGAACTGGCTATATTCCTGAAGACCATGCATTTAGTTTGCAAGCTAATCCACAGGCTACCAAAGAAGGTAGTGGTCTTAGAGATGCTTTTCAAGCGTACTACTAAAGGTTTCGTAGGGTGCTACACCCACAAATTTTGCGACTAATTCTCCACCTTTAAATATCAGTACGGCAGGAATACTACGAATCTCAAATTTTTTAGCTAAGACCTTGTTTTGGTCTAGATCTAGCTTAAAAACTCTGGCACGCCCCTCATAGTCCTCAGCGAGCTGATCCATAAGCGGGGCAATTTTTCGGCAGGGGCCGCACCAACTAGCAGTGAAATCTATAACAACTGGTTTTGTCTCAGCTAAGAGGGCATCAAATTCACTGTCTTGGATATAAGCTACGGTTGCCATGGGTACTCCTAGAATAGGTTTAAGTGTGTGGAAATCGGTATATTTTTCGGTTGGTGTTAAGAACAATTGCTGTTCCGAAATCTTGAAGGGGTAGCTCTAAGAACCTGTTTGAAAAGTCCTGATCTTCATTGCGATCGCCTTCCTAGCCCCCCTAGCCCCCCAATTCTGGGGGGGATCGGATTCAAAGTCCCCCAGAATTGGGGATTTAGGGGGCAAATGCAGGGGGTAGAGACTTTTCAAACAGCTTCTAATCTTGAATTGCTAATACAGGGCTTCTTCTTGATGGGTTTTAATCGTGCAATTTGAAGCAGGGTAGGCAACACAGGTCAGCACAAACCCTGCCTCCATTTGTTCATCGTCTAGAAACGATTGATCAGATTGATCCACTTCACCCTCCAGAATTTTGCCCGTACAACTAGAGCAGGAACCTGCTCGACAGGAAGCTGGCAGATTAATACCCTGTTCTTCTGCTGCATCAAAAATATATTGATCCTGAGGAACGTTAATTAGTACATCTAGTCCTTCATCATTGACCAATCGAACTGCATAGGTAGTCATCTAAAACTCCTTGGTTGAGAACCTAATATTGATAAATGGTTTTGTTCAGTTAATCGCTTTGCTAACTGATTTACTGTCTGAATTGTCTGAGTAAGCTAGGGAATTCAGACAGATTTGGATCAGAGGAGGTTTGAAAAGGGGTGCGGGAGGTAAAAAATGGACTGCAACTCTTCCAAGGATGATGGCTAACCCTTGATCCTGCTGCGGATAACAGCCAGGATGAGCATGATGGATACGCCAAAAGTGGACTTTTCAAACACCCTCTCAGGTGGTGTACCATAGTAAAAGCGAGGGATTAAATCTCTAAATTCAGGGAAGCTAAAAACTTAGAAATTAATCCCTTAGATTGCAGCTCAAGTAGGCACACTAAAATAAGCCGATTGACTGAAATAATCATGGCTATTGAACTAATTGCAACTAACAGGGGTAACGGATTTTAGTTAAACGGTTGCTTGATCGCTTCCAGAACCCAGAATCTCCGGTACGAAAGCTTCCGAGGTAACAAGATCTGTGGATCGGAATGACACCTAAGACCTTTTGCGGCTGAAAGTGTTGTCATAAATGGTTTAAGCTGCATTTCTCTGTAACATCTCTCTATAATACACCTATAAACCAATAAAGCAACCGCCAATTCTGGAATTTGCTGGTTTTTGTGTAACATCCCTCTAGTGCCCTGATGGCTCAACATTAATTTTCTAGTTGCCAGCAATAGAGATAATAGTCATGCACCGCACTCAAGGAGGCGTTTCAAGCGCTCTCTTAGACTTACAGGAGCAGGCAATCAGAGCTTAATGACGGGTTGTAGGTCGTCAAGCTGCGCCATGTCCCCACTCTGTTTAAATATCTTGTAAACCTAAGAGTCCTTAGGCTATTCCCACTTCGATGCGATTTCTTCCATTGGCCTTAGCTTGGTAAAGAGCCTGATCCGCGATCGCCACAATTGACTGGTAAGAACTGGCGGGATCGGGAATGAGGCTAGCAACTCCAAGGCTCATGGTTACATACCTAGGAGGGGTGGAATCAGCCAGCACAATTTTTGTATCCTGAACCTGTAC
>JAYKHH010000003.1:0-3138 GCA_035285265.1 Leptolyngbyaceae cyanobacterium
ACCGCCTTGAGCAGCTACCGAGTGTGATCGAATTGGGTGGGTTTTGGCAACCAAAGCCACCTTCAGATTGGGGTTGATCCGAGCTATCTCTAGGGCAGCACGGGATCCAGCTAAGCCTCCCCCTACAATGACAACATCATGATCAATCATGCTGAGAAATCTTCTTAAGGATGTACTTTATCGGTGTTGCAATGATCTGTCGGAATGCGCCCCCCTAACCCCCCAATTCTGGGGGGAACCGTACCTCAAAGTCCCCCAGAATTGGGGGATTTAGGGGGCTTTCGGGGCAAGCCAGTCCCACCAGGATTCAGCGACACTACATTATCTATAGCAATCCTACTGGGATCCCTAGGGTAGGCTGCAAACAAAAACCCCCTGCCTTTGGGTAGGGGGTCTTTGGGCAAAGAGCTTGATTAGAACAAGTTTTACTAGCCTGCTGCCTGGGCAGGACGTTGACCAGAAACGCTTCCAACCGTTGACTGAGCTTGAGTTGCGGGTTCAATACTTCTGAGCTCAATATGGTTCAGCAGGGTCGTCACAAACGCAAACAGGAGGAATGGCAAGGAGAGTACTAAAATCAGTCCTACGGTTGCCAAAGCATAGATGGGACGACTGGCCCCCATTAAAGCCATGGCAGCAGCCAAGCTAAGAAAAATTACAATTAGCCAGACAATAATTTGACCGTAGACATCCCCAAAGGAAAGGGTACAGACAAGACGATACTTCTTTGCGTTATCCATAACATTCCTACTCAATTTGCCGTATGACTTCTAAATTAAAGCTTTGACTCAGGTTTGGGAGGATTCTAAACCTTTTGAAAAAAGTCGTAATACACCTTTACAGTCCAGACTCCTGCTCATTCTGGCAAGCCCATCACGGCTCGGTAGTGAGCTTCTATCTGAGCGACTCCAGGTGACAGGCGATCGCCCATCCATTGACTGCGTTCCCAAAGTTGTTGCCTGAGGTGGGGTTCATGGATCGTGGTGACCTTACCCTCTGCCACAATGCGATCGCCATTAACCCATACACTATCTACCGCCTGGTTAGGACGGCCTAGGACTAACATCCCCAGGGGATCAGTGCGGGGCAACAAGGAGAGGCTTGTCAGGTCATACAACACTAAATCAGCGCGTTTACCCACGGTGATAGAACCGAGTTGGTCGGCTAAATTGAGACCTTTTGCTCCTCCTAGAGCCGCCATTGCTACGGACTGGCGCGGGGTGATCCAATGACGGTAATCGGGATCAGTAGCGTTGTGGAGAATCGTCCCGATTTTGACTGCTTCCAATAAATCCTGGGAATCGTTGCTAGCAGAGCCATCACAGCCAAAGGTGACATTGACTCCGGCTCGCAGATATTTCAATATGGGCGCACTGCCACTGCCTAACCGGAGGTTACTGAGGGGATTATGCACCACCGTAGATTGCGTCTCCGCCAGGATCGCCGTATCTGCGTCACTCAGCCAAACACAATGGGCTAAGGATGTGCGGGAACTCAGAAAGCCCAGACGTTTGAGATGCTCCACTGCGCTACAGCCATATTTTTCCTGGGCTAGCATCTGTTGAGCCTTGGTTTCCAGCAGATGGGTGTGGCGACAGAGATTGTAGCGATCGCTCAACTCAATCAAACCCTGAAACAGAGCATCGGAGCAAAGTTGTGTGCCCGTAGGGGCAGCGAGGATACTCATTCCGGCCTCTGGTTGGTGGAACTGATCGACTGACTGTTGGATCAGTTCCAGCATGCTTGCAGTGGAGTAGCTATAGGCTTCATGGGCAATCTCCTGCCCTCCTGCAGGTAACCCGGTGGTCAGCGCTTGATCGTGAATTAGAGGGCCAATAAACGCTCGGATTCCGACTTCCTGGTAGGCCCGAACGGCAGCGGCGATCGTTTCCAGTTCCTTTCCAGGGATCAGCACTAGATGATCTACGACACTGGTACCGCCCGATAGGAGGGTTTCCACCGCAGTTCCTAGGGCGCTCCAATAAATCTGTTCTGGATCGAGGGGAGAAAAATCATATAAATTGGCTAGCCATAACTCCAGAGGTAGGGGAGGAACTGCGCCTCGTTGCCACATTTCTGAAGAATGGGTATGGGCATTCGTAAAACCAGGAAGCAGTAGTTTATCCTGGCCCTTCACAAGGGTTCCAAGGGTTGCCAATTGTGGCCCAATTGCAGCAATGCGTCCCTGGCTGATCTGGAGATCAACCGTTTCGTATCCTTGCTCAGTCGGAAGTAACGCCTTCTGAATCGTAAAATCCACAGTTCTCCCCTTAGATCTCAAAATATAAACGCTTAAATGTAAACAGTGCTGCTGATTTGGATTAGCCTATAGACCTGACTTAGAGACTATTTGCAAGGTCTCCATCAATACCTGAATCCGAACCGATCCCCCCTACCCCCCTTAAAAAGGGGGGAAATCCTAGAAAGCCCCCTTTCTAAGGGGGGTAGAGGGGATCTCTTCAGTTTGCCAATTTACCAATAGCTTTCAAACAATCTCTTAGAATTACAAGCGAATTTACCATGAGAGTCATTTTCTTTGGCACCCCCCACTTTGCTGTGCCCAGCTTAGAACGCCTGATTGCCGATCCAGAATGTGAGGTGCTAGCCGTCGTTACTCAACCCGATAAGCGTCGAGGGCGAGGTAACCAATTAGATCCGTCTCCCGTGAAAGCGATCGCACTGGCTCATAACTTACCAGTATGGCAACCCAAAAGCATTAAGAAAAGTGATGAAACCCTGACGCAACTGGCAGAAAGTCAAGCTGATGCGTTTGTGGTAGTGGCCTATGGTCAAATTTTGTCCCAGAGGATTCTAGATATGCCGAAATTGGGTTGTATCAATGCCCACGGCTCCCTACTGCCCAAATATCGCGGGGCTGCCCCCATTCAATGGAGCCTTTACCACGGAGAAGCGGAAACCGGGATTACCACGATGTTGATGGATGCAGGCATGGATACTGGCCCGATGCTCCTCAAGGCCAGCACTCCCATTGGGCTGTTAGATCAGGCCCAGGAGTTAGCCCAGCGCTTAGCAGCCTTAAGTGCCGATTTATTGGTAGAAACCCTTTTAAAACTAGAACAGCAAACCATTCAACCGATCCCTCAAGATCCGGATCAAGCTACCTATGCTCCCTTGATT
>JAYKHH010000004.1:0-4187 GCA_035285265.1 Leptolyngbyaceae cyanobacterium
CCTAAATCCCCCAATTCTGGGGGGCTTTGAATCCGATCCCCCTAGAATTGGGGGGCTAGGGAGGCGATCAGAATGAAGATCAGGACTGCTCAAACAGGTTCTAAGGAAGAGGGCATCCGTGAGGCAGGCTTGCCCTCAAAAGTTTAGGCACTGGCTAACCATTGACGACAGGCTTTCATGGCTCTGCCCCTGCCTTCTGCGATCGCAATCTCCACAAATCTTGGAATTTCCGACCCTAGCGCTAGGGTTGGCAAGGTGGGACTAACGGTAGTCTCAATGTAGCGATCGCCTTGTAGGGTATAAATCGACAATTTGCGATCGCAATAGCACCAGAGCTCAGCAACTTTTAAGGCTTCATAGGCGGCTAGCTGGGTCATGGAAGTGACATCAATTTCGATTGCTAAATCAGGCGGTGGATCGACTGTTAGATCCACTCTGCGTTTCCCTACCATTTGGGAATGATTTTGAATATAAAAACAGGTATCAGGTTCGATGCCGCTTTTCATATCCTGTCGCTTAAAGGTGGTCGAACCAAAGCACTCAAAGTCAAGTTCTAAGGTATCTAAAATCAACTTGACTAGATCTCCAATCAGTTCTTTGTCTACCTCGTGCTCTGGTAACGGCATTCGCACCTCTAAGGTTCCGTTGAAATAGGCCACGCGGGAGGCGCGATGTTCTCCCAGTTCCTCCAAAATGGCTTCAAATTCCTGCCAATTAATGTGGCGCAACCGCAATCTTTGCCCTTCTGGGATCTCTAACTGTTGGATGGCTAATTGCACGGTCATCTTTTAACCTCCCAGGCGATCGCTAACCAAAATTGCGGAGTTGCTTCTAAGCGTTTGCCCTAGCGCATGGCTGCTATGGTGTTTTTCCAAGATAGTTCTTTGCAGAGAATCTCTAAAGCCCGTTGGTCAGCACCGTGAAACAGGTTGCTTTGAATTAACTCCTTTAAAACGCGCTGGGTTAATTCAGAGGCAAAGGTGCCGCCACTTCTTAGTAAGTGGCTGTAGTAGCAAAATTGGGGGCGATCGCTTTGGTTGAGGTGAAAGCGATAGATTTCCTCTGTATTCATGGTGGAGACAGGAGTATTGACTGGAACCACCACACTAGGAATCCCATGCACCCCATAGGTTTGCCCTGCCTGAGTTTCCATTGTGCCGATTAAAACTGTCCACAGTAGGGTGCGAGTTTCGTTAATCAAATCCGGGGTGAAGAGCGGATCGGGTTCACTGGAAAGGCGCGGCCCGGAATTTAAGAACATGGGATTGAACAATTGAGAGTTATAGATCAGTCCCACGGCCCAATGCCGCTGTTCGGTTTCTAGCTTCACAAAGCAGCCAAATCCATAATCCTCCGCCTTGGGTGGGTAGAGCACACTCATGTTGTCATCAAGCTGCACCACATAATCACAATGAGAATTCGATTTAACAACTTTTCCTAATTGCATGGTGCATCTCCCATTCTAGAACCCGTTTGAGCAGTCTCCCATCCCCTGCATCCGCCCCCTAAATCCCCCAACTCTGGGGGACTTTGAGATCCTTCCCCCATTGGGGGGCTAGGGGGACAATCCAGATGCGGATCAGAACTTTTAGAATACTTTCTTAAAAGGAAACCCGCAAAAACTTCCCCACCCTGTGTCAAAGTCCTGACAGAGAGTCTACCAGGAACTCCACCCAAGGTGGGGAAGTGATTTTATTAAGAGCTAAAACCAATTCGCTAGGTAGCGTTAGGGTTCTAGGACATGGACTGAATAATATAATCAAAGTAGGGTGTTGCTTCGGCAGCATCTTCGTCGCTGAGAAGGGCTAGGGCGGATTTCTTCAGACAACGGATAGATTCCACCATACCGGGAACGGGCACTCCAAGGGAGTTGTACATTTCCCGAACTCCAACCAAGCCAATCTTCTCAATGGGTTCCTTGTCGCCAGCCAAGACCCCGTAGGTGATCAGGCGTAGGTACCAACCAAAGTCTCGGATGCACAGTGCCCGTTGCTTATCACCGTAGGCATTGCCACCGGGAGCAATAAAGTCAGGGCGCTTTTGCCAAAGTTGCTTGGTAGCTTCTTGAACAATTTTTTTCTCATTTTCCGCTAGAGTAGCGGCAATCCGAGTCCGTTGACTGCCAGTCTGAAAAAAATCTTTGATGCTCTTGAGCTCGCCAGTGCTAGGATAACGAAGCTCATCGTCGGCTTTGAGAATAACTTGACTAATGACGCTCATAATATGGTGTTGTTTCAGAATCTCATTCTGTAGTGTACCGACTCTGGGAGTCAGAAATAAAGAGCTTTAATTGTGAGAAGTATTAAGACATCAGATCAGAGTGACCACTTGCAGCGGGGACAATCGCTGGAAGTTACCATTTCAGACCTCAGCGATACGGGAGATGGGGTGGGGCGTGTCGAAGGGCGGGTGGTGTTTGTGCCAGATACGGTTCCGGGCGATCGCGTCACCGTTGAGTTGGTTTGGGTAAAACCAGGGTATGCCCACGGCAAACTGCAAACAATTGTTGAGCCTTCCCCCCAGCGAGTCCGACCTGCTTGCATTGTGGCGGACAAGTGCGGGGGGTGTCAGTGGCAACAGGTTGCCTACGAAACCCAGGTGGAGGCCAAGCGCAATCAAATTATTCAAGCTTTAGAGCGGATTGGTGGCTTTAGCCAACTCTCCGTTGATCCAATGTTGGCTACGTTAGATCCCTTGGGATATCGTAATAAATCGACTTATCCTTTAGGTCGTTCCGCGACGGGTCAAGTCAAAGCAGGCTATTACCAAAAAGGGAGCCATGACTTAATTAATTTGAATCAATGCCCGATTCAAGATGCACGGTTGAATCCCCTGCTAGCTGAGATTAAGCAAGATATCCAGAAACAGGGATGGGGCATTTATGACGAAAAGCAGCATCGGGGCAAAATGCGTCATTTATCCCTGCGAATTGGGCGACGGACGGGGGAAATCCTGCTAACGTTGGTGGCGCGGGATGCCAACCTATCGGAGCTAGAAACCCAAGCGGAGGCGTGGATGACTCGCTATCCAACCCTGGTGGGTGTGTTGCTGAATCTCAACCCGGAGCGCACCAATGCAATCTTTGGGACTGAAACCCGTTGCATTGCGGGACGATCTTACCTGCGCGAGGAGTTTGCAGGACTCACGTTTCAAATTCAGCCCACAACTTTCTTTCAGGTCTACACGGAGCAAGCAGAGGCTTTGTTACAGAGCATCACCGATGAACTGAACCTGCAAGGCAATGAAGTGTTGGTGGATGCTTATTGTGGGGTGGGAACGCTCACATTGCCCCTCGCCCAACGGGTACAGCAAGGGATTGGCATTGAGGTACAACCGGAATCCGTAGAACAGGCCCAGACGAATGCCCAGCTCAATGACATTACCAATGTGTCGTTTCAAGTGGGTTTGGTCGAGCAGGTATTGCCCACTTTAACGGTGAAACCGGATATTGTGTTGATTGACCCACCCCGAAAAGGGTGCGATCGCACGGTTCTGGATGCCCTATTACAAATGCAGCCGGAGCGAATCGTCTACGTCAGTTGTAAGCCTGCTACCTTAGCCCGCGACTTAAAGATTCTTTGCGAAAGTGGAGACTATCGCCTCACCCGCGTCCAACCCGCTGATTTCTTCCCTCAGACTTCCCATGTGGAGTGTGCTGCTTTTCTGGTACGTTGAGCAGTAGGCAATTTCTCCTGATAACTGACCATGAAGTTGAGTGAATTAGTCCCCAAACTCGGTGCTCTGGTTGCGGCGAACAGTTTGACGAGTCACCCCGATCACGATCCTGAGATTACGGGCGTGGCAGCGATCGACGAAGCAGCCCTTGGAATGATTAGTTATGTCGAGGGAGACAAGTTTGCGGGTCAGATTAGCACCACTTCAGCCAGTGCCCTGATTTTGCCCAAGCAGGAAGCCTTACAAGCCCAAGCGACAGAACGGGGAATTGCTTGGATTGCTACATCCCAGCCCCGATTGCTGTTTGCTCAAGCGATCGCTCTGTTTTATCAACCCTTTCGTCCTGAACCGGAAATTCACCCCACGGCAGTCATTCACCCCACAGCCCAAGTGGGTGAGGGTGTTTACCTAGGACCACGGGTGGTGCTGCAAGCGGGAGTCAAGATTGGGGCAGGGGTTTGTATTCACTCCAATGTGGTGGTGTATCCAGAGGCGAGTGTTGGCGATCGCAC
>JAYKHH010000005.1:0-3669 GCA_035285265.1 Leptolyngbyaceae cyanobacterium
TCTTAGGGTTAATACGTCCGTGAGAAAACCCACTCCCCAAATGAATATCTGACAGGTGGAGGACTTTGATCATAGATTTGATGGTAGATTTTGCCTTCAAAAGAGAGAGTTAAAAAGCCCACCTTGATAAGGGGGGGGTAGGGGGAATCTCTGCTCCGAGCAGTCTTAGAAGAGATCCCCCTCAATCCCCCTTGATAAGGGGGACTCAAATCTCAAGGCTGTCCATAGGCACCGACTAAATATGAATTCCGCACTCGGTCTTACCGGTACCCCGCCAGCGACCCGCCCGCTCGTCTTCACCTTCTCCAACAGGAGTGGTAATCGGTTCATCCCCGATACTGGGATATCCCTCATCATGCAGTGGGTTATAGATTACCTTGTGTTCAGCCACATAGGCCCAGGTTTCTGTGCGTGTCCAGGTAGTGAGAGGATTCACTTTTAAGCGCTTTTGACCATCTAATTCAAACACAGGCATATCAGAGCGAGTGTGAGCTTGATCCCGACGACGACCTGTAATCCAGGCGATCGTACCCAGTTCTGCCAAACTCCGTTGCAAGGGTTCAATTTTAGTCAGATGGTGAAATTTAGCAATATCTGCATCCCAAAGGGCATCACCATACTGAGCGGCAAATGCCTCACGGGTATCGATATCAGGGATTTTATAAACCTGGAGATTCAGGTTATACAGGTCTTTGACCTTGCCAACGAGTTCCAGGGTCTGAGGAAAATGGTGTAATGTGTCCAAGAACACAACAGGTACAGGTGTAGCTGGCTTCAGATCCCGATAAAGAATATCTGTAATGACAATGTCATCCACATTAAAAGCACTAGTCTGCACCAAGCCGGTGGGAACATTTTCTACACACCAAGCCAAAATCTCTCTAGGGTGAGCAGTTTCAAATTGTTGGTTGAGTGTATCCAGATCAAAACTAGAAGCCTGAACTGGAGCGACTGGAGATTGAGTCATGATCACATTCACTTAATTAAGTCTCTGGCTCGATTATAGGTGTTGACGGTAGCCAAGTTTTATAGAGGGTTCAGGGGATAGGCAGTAGGTGTCAGGTATCAGGTGTCAGGTTCCAGGAACTGAGAATTGGGATTAGGCTTCAGGGTTAGGAATGAGAGCAAAGCTCTCAGGGATGACAAGATGCTGGGGCTTGGAATCTGAAATTTACAAGCCTCTAAAACCTAAAATCCCTGCTGACACCTGACACCTAGTCAAAGGCATAGGCTGCCATGCTGAGAACGCCGTAGGTAAAACTAGAGTGAAGTTGGGTAACTTTTGGGATGCTTCCCCCTGCTCCCATGGCGACGAATAGAGGCAGTAAATGTTCTTCACTAGGATGATTTTGGGCTGCATAGGGAGCCAGTTGGCGATAATTCAGCAAATCATCAATCCTGACGTTTAGGAGGGCATCGGCTAACCACTGATCAAATTGACTTACCCAACTAGGTGGCTCAGCTTGAGAGGAGAATTCTCTCAGGACTTGGAGGTTATGGGTGATACTACCGCTGCCCATAATCAACACTCCTTCACGGCGCAACGGTTCTAAAATACGTCCAATCTTGAGATGATGGGCAGTGCCCTGGGGCAACTGCAAGGATAGTTGAGTAACAGGTATCTCCGCATCGGGATACATCAGTTTCAAGGGTGCCCAAGCACCATGATCTAGTCCACGATTGGGATGTACTTGAGAATCAACCCCTGAATCAGCTAGTAACTGATTCACTTGGATCGCTAGCTCCGGTGCGCCTGGGGCCGCATAGCGAAGTTGATAAAGAGCACTTGGGAAGCCATAAAAATCGTGGATCGTTTGAGGCTGAGGAACTGCACTCACAACTGGTGTTGGGGTTAGCCAGTGGGCTGAAATACACAGCACCGCCTTCGGTCGTCCTAAATGGGTACCCAACTGGCTCAGAAAGTCACGGGCAGGACTAGACTGCAAGAGCAAGTCTGGAGCACCGTGGGAGACAAAAATACTAGGAAAGCTAGACTTCATAAAAATACCTCTTGGGAATCCCCCGCTCTCATGATTTGAATTCAAACAACTAGAGGGGGGATTGTTCAGGCTGTAGGGAGCTACTAAGCAGCCTTAATTACTTCAGAGATCACCACGGTTTGGGGTGTCTCTAACTCCAGCAGAAATGGAAGGCAATCTGTTCCTTTGTGGGAACCATCACAGTTGGGTGAATTTTTGGTTTGACCGCAGGTACAAAGATAGTGCTTGCCTGCATCCAATAAAATTCCAGCATCTTGAGTCATGGTGTTCTCTATATTAATCAGATTGTTTGGATTGCTATTGTACGAGCTAGTACAATACATGTCTTTATTTCTAACACAAAGATTGTTTGGATGCAAACAATTGGGTTACTCAATTCTGCCTGTTGCGCGCTAACCTGCAGTCAGGCGAATCGCTTCATGCCTGCATGAACATGTACCCTTCGGGAAGCCAGCTACACAAACCACCCGTTGCCGACTCAATTCCCAGTTTTGCTCTTTCTGCTCCTCACTTACCTCTTTCCCCCTCGGCTTTTTATGGGCTACGGTGTCTACATATCTTCCTAAAAGAAGCAACACCTCTGCTTGCCCCCCCTAACTCCCCTGCCCTGCGGGCCGCTATGCTAAAGCCAAGGGGGAGGACAAGAGTTTCCCTCCTGATCGCCAGCACAGCAGTCCCGTAGTGCAGGGAGTGAGAGGAAGTCAAGCCCTGGGTGGGGCAATTCAGCAGACTTTTGTATACACGGTAGGCTTTCTATGGGGGAGGTGAATGTTCACAAATTCGTTTTGCAACCCCTGCAATCCGAGGTCTCCTTCGACTGCGACTTCATCGGGAATGGACTCGACTCACTCAGCTTCATCGAGTTGCCGCTTGTCGTGGATTTTCCCGGTCTGGCTTTCGTTAACAAAATGATGGGTTTGCTGAGCGTGGTTCCCGTGATGGGTTTGCGGGTGTGACGCTTCTTCTTGCCTGAATAAGTCTCCTTCTGTTTCTGAGCATCGTTGAGGCGGGCTACCGGACATTCTGTCCCGTCGAAGATGACTTCCTTGCCCCCTAGAAATCGTTCGAGAAACTGCTCGATACTTTCGAGTTTGCGTTCCGGTAACACCAGTTTCTTCCCTAAAGCCGTCTCTAAGATTCCCTGCAGGCGATACAACCACCGATGGAAACGTCCCCGTTCGAGGTCAAACACAAAACCCCAGACATCAAAGGTGGAATAACACTGAAGATAGAACAAGGTGAAAAATAGTTTGGACTCGATGCTGTGGAGTCGAGCTTTTCTCCCCACTCCTCTGGCTCACTTCCGAGGTTTAGGGGCATTGTCCAAGGCTGTCTAGGTAGGCTCAACCGCACCCTTCGCAAACTCGTCAAAGGCGTTTCGATTGAATCCAGTTAAAAGGGTGTTTGAAAAGGGGAGCATGACGTTACAAAATCTCGGATCACGCCTCCGAGAAAAGCCTTCCAAGCCTCATTCGACCGTAGGTAGACATCGAGATTGGGGTCATTCATCTCACCGTTGGGGGCTTTTCAAACACCCTCTAAGGCTCTTAAGAGTCAGTAATTCTCTAAGTCGCGAGCAATATTCAGCATGATCCGCCACTACTTCAGGGAATGAGATCAATTTGCCTCAATAAAGCAACAAGTCTTATATTCTTCACTTGTAAGAATG
>JAYKHH010000006.1:0-5115 GCA_035285265.1 Leptolyngbyaceae cyanobacterium
TGCTTATATGGGGGCGTTTATCCGCGATCGCTACAGTTTGCCCTATGTCACCATCGGTCTGCTCCTCAGTGGCTTTGGCATCGGTGGGCTTCTGTACAGCGCTTCTGTCAAATCCCTTGTCCGCCACCTAGGAGAACGAGGACTGGTGCTCAGCGGCGGGTGTCTGGTGGGTTGTTGCTACTGGTTCATCCCCTCCTTCTCAGACTGGCGACTGTTTATTCCGGGTACCATTTTGACGGGTTTAGGCTTCTATATGTTGCATAGCACTCTACAAACCCAAGCCACGGAGCTATCCCCTGAATCACGGGGCACTGCTGTTTCCCTGTTTGCCTTCAGCCTGTTTCTCGGACAAGGGCTTGGTGCAGCCGCCTTAGGCCATATTGTGGATCGCTTCGGTTATCCCGCCTGTTTTATCCTCTCTGGCATTGCCGTAACTTTTTTGACTATTCGGTTCGTCAGCCAGATGCCTTCCCTAAAGCGTTAGGATGGGCGATCGCTCCTTGGGGCAAGATCCATCTTGGGCACCCTCATCAAGCTGCATTTCCTCTCCCGGAAAGCAGTTCGGCAATTAATGGCTTGGATGTAGCCAGTTGACTAACTGCCAAAATAGAAAAGCCTAGAAGGTTGCCTTCTACATCCACCCGTTCCATAACGGCATCGTTTTCTGTTTCTCTCAGATAGCCCGGAGTGTCGGAAAAGATGACTTCTAGAAAATCAGCTTCTGGATCGAACCAAATCTTTACTCGTTGTGCCATAGGTCATCTCCTTTTTTAGGTTTATCTGTAAAATAAGCGGTGACGACGAATGCATCATCGGGTTGATACTTGACAACGATACATAGCCATTTATCTCCGATGGCTGTTTGGGTATAAAACCGATAAGACAGTTCTGTACTGTCATCACTGCGGGATTTACGAACGAGTTGAGGATTTTTGAGGGTGTTAGCGATTAGCGATTCCATGCCAACCATTTCAGGGTGGGTCAAGATATGAGCGAGTCGTTCATCGGTTAGACGAACTTGTCTATTTTTATAATCGGTCAGAATTAGCATGGGCGCTGCTTGCTCTGGGACATAGGGAAAGAGAGTGCCTGAGCTGCTGGGGTAACTTTACCCAATTGCCACTCCATCTAGGGGGCTGTCCAGACGGTGTTGAGGGGCTAACCCCTTTTAGCATACCTTTTGCCGATTTAAGAGTCACCTCAAAGCTATCCTGTCGGACTCCTGGGGCGATCGCAAGATGCCCCTGTCGGACAAGCAAAGGATGGTCCGTAAAATCCGCACTCCAGGGTTTAGGGATTTTACGCTTCCTTCATGGAAGTGGGCTTTTGCCCTGAAAAGGAGGGGTAAGGATTAAAGAATCCGTAAAGAAGTGAATTGTCTGTAGCCGTATTTCCAAGGATAAATTATTAATTGAATTAATCAGCGTAACCTTGTTTAAACTGGGTATACTGGGCAAACATTTTAAATCCGTTGGTGATTCTCATGCTATTTTTATTGTCTTAGAAGTTAAGTACTGCATTTCCGTCAAGCGCATTTGCTGTTGCTGGCAATCTTAGTTTACAAGTTAAGTTGATCTCGTAAATTCAAAATCTTTCCAGCTAGGCAAGCAACACATCCAACTACAATCTTCCTATTGGACTATTACTCAGCTTGGGTTTCCCTGATATTTTACTAATAGTTGATCATTTGAAAAGCAAGGTTCCAAAAAGACAATCCAAAAAATCCTTTGTAGTTGTTTCACTTATTTAGAACTAATTTGAGTTAATTATTTGAGCCAATCGTTTGATCTAAAATTCAAAATTATAAAAACTGAGGCTAGGCGATTCAGATTGTGGACTTAATCTGAATTATTGATATTAACCAATATCTCAACAATCCAACTTGGACTAAGTGGATAGGCTCCAGACATTTTGCATCTTCCTGGAAAGGGCTACCTTTTGACTTGTTTCTTTCAAGTCAACCTATTGTCCAAGCTATCTGCTATTCCCACGATGAAGCTCAAGCTCAATTAACCCGATTCAACGTAGGAGCCTTGCAAATCAGACAGTTTCTACGAAAATCAGGAGGGATAAGAGCGAGATGGAGACTACCCGACCTCTCGTTAGCATTGGGATGCCTGTGTATAACGGGGAGCGCTATCTTCGGGCGGCCTTAGATTCACTGTTGACCCAAACCTTTAAAGATTTCGAGTTAATCATTGCCGACAATGCTTCCACGGATCAAACCGCTGAGATTTGTCAGGAGTATGCAGCCCGCGATCGCCGCATTCAGTACCACCGCAATGAGCGTAATCTTGGTGCCACTTGGAATTACAACCATTTGGTGGAATTGGCTAGGGGCAAGTACTTTAAATGGGCAGCCCATGATGATATTTGTGAACCGGAATTTCTGCTGAAGTGTGTTCAGGTGCTAGAGCAAGACCCCTCCGTGGTGCTGTGCCATCCTTGGACGAAAACAATCAATGAGCAGGGCGCAGTCACGGGGCAATACAACCTGGATGGCAAGTTGCAGACTAGCTCCAACCGCCCTTCTGTGCGCTTTCGGAGCTTGCATCGTGCCTACATGTGCTATCCGATTTTCGGACTCATCCGCACCCGTGCGCTGAAACTCACGCCCCTATTTGGCAGCTTTGGTCATGCCGATGGAGTGCTCTTGGCACGACTCGCTCTGATGGGGCGGTTCTATGAGATTCCTGAGCACTTGTTTCTCAATCGCCACCATGCCCAGCAGTCCACCCGGATCTTTTCTAAAAAGAACGGGAAGTGTGATCTCCATGGATTTATGGCCTGGTGGGATCCTAATAAAACTGGGCAGATTGCCTTTCCCACCTGGGAGTTGTTTAGCGAGTATTGGCAAGCGATCGCCCAAACTCCGCTGAACTTCTATGAGCAACTGCGGTGCTATATCACCATGCTCAGTTGGCTAAGAAGCTACTGGATGGACATCGTACAAGAAGCGTTGATGGGTTTCTATCAATTTTTCAGACTGCATTTCCACAACCCTAATAAGTCAAGACGGCTCAGGGTTGAAGTTTAAACCCTAGTGAAGTTTAAAACCTGGTTTTTCAGGCTCTTTGTAGCCTCACTGATTCAGCATTGGACTTCAGTAAGGGCAGGGCAGTGCCATGTTCTTATCGCAAGGGTGCGACTCGTGCCGTGCTAGAGAGGCTACCTCTACAAGGATGAGGAGGTATAAAACTGAGATGGATATGGCTCCACCTCTCGTCAGTATTGGGATGCCCGTGTATAACGGGGAACGCTATCTGCGAGCTGCCTTAAATTCATTGCTGGCTCAAACCTTTGAGCAGTTTGAGTTAATCATTGCCGACAATGCCTCAACGGATCAAACTGGTGAAATTTGTCAGGAGTATGCAACTCGCGATCGCCGCATTCAGTACTACCGCCATGACCGCAATCTAGGGGCTGCCTGGAATTTTAATCGAGTCTTTGAGTTGTCTCGTGGTCAATACTTCAAGTGGGCGGCCCATGATGACGTGGTTGACCCCACCTTTTTAGCCAAAGGTGTTGCCGTACTGGATCAAGATCCCACAGTGGTTCTTTGCCATTGCAAGGTGAAGATTATTGATGATGGGGGGGACGTGGTGGGGGATTACGACACCCTAGCAGCCCAACGGGGCCATCAACTGACCCAGGTAAATTCATCCAAAGTAGAGGATCGCTTTGGAGATCTAGTACTGGTTGAGCACTTTTGTTTTGAAGCCTTTGCGCTGATCCGGGCAGATATATTGCGGCAAACGCCCTTGATTGCCCCCTACGTTGCTTCCGATCGCGTCCTGCTAGCGGAGCTTGGCCTGTGGGGACGGTTCCACGAGATTCCTGAACCCCTGTTCTTTTCAAGGGATCACCCCAGTCGTTCAGTGCATACCAGTCTCCTGCAACTGCGATCGGGGTGGTTCGATGCGGCCCAAGAGGGACGGATGACCCTACCCCATTGGAAGTTGTGGTTTGAGTACTCCAACGCCTTAAACCGAGTTTCCCTTAGCCCCTATGAACGCCTTGCTTGCTACCAACACCTGGCCTATTGGCCCTGGGTGTATGGAACACAACTGGTGAGGGATCTCTGGCTCCTAGGCAAGTTTATCGGGCGTTCTGTCCTAGAAGCATCGGATTTGGCCTCAGGAAATGACCCATCAAATTATCTAAGGACACTGATATGAAAGTTGGAATTCTGGCGGGTGGGCTAGGAACGCGGATCTCCGAAGAAACCGAGATGCGGCCCAAGCCGATGGTGGAGATTGGGGGCCGTCCTATTCTCTGGCACATCATGATGCACTATGCCCACTATGGGTTCAAGGATTTTGCGATCGCCCTCGGTTATAAAGCTGAAGTGATCAAGAAATATATAGTAGACTACTGCTCCCTCAACAGTAACCTCACCGTCAATTTAAGCACCGGCAAGGTAAAACTCCACGGTAACTATCAATGCGATTGGACGGTGGATTTAGTAGACACCGGCATCTCCACCAATACGGGAGGACGGATTAAACGCCTAGCGCCCTACCTGGGCAATAGCACCTTCATGCTGACCTGGGGGGATGGGGTTGCCGATATCAATTTGCGAGATCTCCTGGCATTCCATCGCTCCCACGGCAAACTCGCCACCTTAACCGCCGTTCATCCCCCGGCTCGATTTGGTCACCTAGATCTGGAAAATAACCAGATCGTGGAGTTCTCAGAAAAGCCCCAGGCACGGGAGGGATGGATCAACGGAGCATTTTTTGTCCTAGAACCAGAGATTTTCAATTACATCGATGGGGATGACACCCAATGGGAAAAGGAACCCCTACAACGGTTAGCCAGGGATGGGCAACTGATGGCCTATCAACATACTTCGTTCTGGCAATGCATGGACACCTTGCGGGATAAGCGCTTACTGGAAAGCCTTTGGGCTAGTGGTAACGCGCCTTGGAAAATTTGGGAGGAACAAGATGAAAGTATTGGTAACGGGTCACTTGGGCTACATCGGAACCGTGATAGTGCCTATGCTAATAGCGGCAGGGCATGAGGTTGTTGGCCTCGATAGCGACTTATATCGCCAATGTACCTTTGGTTCAGGCATTGTCCCGATTCCAGAAATTAAAAAAGATATTCGGG
>JAYKHH010000007.1:0-4879 GCA_035285265.1 Leptolyngbyaceae cyanobacterium
GGGCAGACCCGCAGCAGTTTCCTGTCCAGGGATGGCAACTTGAAATTCCAAGGCACTGGCTTGCCCCCGTTGGCGAGAGCGAATGACCCGGTAAGTAGAATTCCGGCTATGAAACATAAAATCCACCTTGGCTTCCTTGGTGCCCAGATGGATTAAATCATCTTCCGAGACGGCCCGACCTTGGCCCCACAATACCCAAGCGATCGCTTCCAACAGCGAAGACTTCCCCGACCCATTGGGCCCCCAGATACAGGCGGTATGCAATCCCCGAAAATTCAGTGTGGCCTCACGGTAGCTCAAAAAATTCTTCAGGGTAAGTTGAATTGGCATCATGGAGGCTAGGGGCGATCGCGCTTACGTAAAGGGTCGCACTCTCGATATTAGCAACAAGGCAGGATCAAGCTGGTGTCTTCTGAGAGGGTGACTGAGGATGCGGGTAGTTTCGGGGGTGCAAAGACCGCTTCCCTATAGACCGCTTCCCAACCTGAACTGGCACCCTCGTACAAAATAAGGAGTGATCGCGGTTTGGTAATTCAGGGAAACCGCGATCACTCCTTACTGCCCATGGGTTTGGAACCAGGCTTCTAAATCGGCAAGTTCCCGAAAGTCCAATAACGCTTCCCCTAAAGCTTCCAGTTGATCAACCGATAACTGAGTGATGGGCGATTTCAATGACTCTGGTATCTCCCCAACCCGACGGGTGAGCAGTTTCAGAACCAGCGATC
Source organism: Leptolyngbyaceae cyanobacterium (assembly GCA_035285265.1). Classification (GTDB taxonomy): domain Bacteria; phylum Cyanobacteriota; class Cyanobacteriia; order JARCMD01; family JARCMD01; genus JAYKHH01. The sequence continues at coordinate 726 of JAYKHH010000007.1, forward strand.
GTCCTTCTTCCTGGCGACCCTCTTGGATGCCGCGTTCAAAGCCGATGCGTTCCACACTGGTAATGTAAGGCATACGTTGTTCCTCCTCATAGGTTCTTAACTCCGTCCAAAAGGCTTGATCCAGATCCACTGGCAATTTCATCACCCAATCAATAAATTTGAACAGGTTGACGACTTCCCGACGGGGATAGCCCTGGTCATACAAGCGTCGAATCAACTGCAACTTCCACGCTTTGCGGGTTGTCGCATTTTTCCGAGTCGCTTGCGCCTTCAAGTGGGCCATCACCACGGTGGCAAAGGGATTCCGACTGGCTTCGAGGGTCGCCCAACGCTCTTGATAGTCGAGTAGTTTCACCGTACCAAACTCAAAGCTTAAACGGGTATCGGGCGCACTCAGTTCGTAGCGGTGCGGTCGCCAAGTCGGACTGCGATCGCACAAAATCGCCAAACTACTCGCCAAACGCTGAAACCGATCAAAAATTCGCAAACAATAAATAAACATCCGCTCTTCAAAATTCGCTTCCGGTTGGGCTTGCACCTCCAGGTGAATTAACAGCCAGAGTTCCTCGCCGCCAGTGCGCCAGACCTTGACTAACTGATCCGCATAGCGTTTGCCCAGCTCCGCATCCGGGGCAATTTGCTGAAACTCCTTATCCAAAAATTCCGGGTTTCGTTGCCAGTCGATCACCTGAGCTACCTCTGGAAAGAATAAGGTGATCGCTTCCTGAAAATACTGGTGCAGGATCTCTTTCCAGGGGGAGTCGTGATCGACACGAGACATAGACATGGAGCAGATCTCTAAATTGTAGGGTCAGTTGCATGAGCATCCTAGAGGCTAGGGGCGATCGCGCTTACGTAAAGGGTCGCACTACCGATATTAGCTAATCAGGGGTTCGGGGAGCTATAAACCCTGTGCTCTAACCACTACGACTTCTATCCTGACCGTTGGGATTCTAAAAACGCTGCGATCGCTCGATTGAACGCGATCGCCTCCACGAGAAAACACCAATGATGCCCCGGAACCTGAGTAATCTGAAGATTTTTTAGATAGGTGCGGTAGGGTTGGAGTTGCCATGCGGTGCGGTTCAATCCCTGTTTTGGTTGAATAAATAGTGTAGGAGTGGTGATTTCAGTGGTTAACCCAGCAACCTCCATCACATCCTCAAAGATCTGATCTCTGGCTTGCACCACAAACTTGCTGCCCCATCTGCCATCCGGTTTCTGTTCCAATCCTTCCTCAAACACGACCTGCTGCCAGTCACTCCACCCGCGATATTGTTTCAGTTGCCGCGCTTGCTGCTCTGCCTGTTCATAGGTTTCAAAAGGCCCCAACATCTTGAGAAATGGCAAGATGCGGTACAACAGAGGGAAGGTGGGTTTTAACCAGTAGGGAATGGAATTGATAAAGAAAGGATCGACTAACACCAGACTCCGAAGTGCCTGAGGATGCTGTTTTGCCCAAACGGCTGCTACCTTAGCTGACCAGGAATGGGCCACCACATGGACTGAAGACCATCCCTGAGCCTGCATCAACGCCTCCAGGTCAGCAATAATATTGGCACACCGATAACCACTCAAGGGTTTGCTGCTGTTGCCATGTCCCCGCAAATCAGGGGCAAGGATATGGTAGCGGTCTTGCAGGCATTCACCTAGGTTTGCCCAAACTAGGCTGTGATCCGCCATGCCATGCAGTAATAGCAAAGGCTCCTGTCCTTGATTCCACTCTAAATAGGCCAATTTTAGGTCTGGTAGTGTCAGCACCCGCTGCTGTGCCTGGATGTGGGTTAAGAATGCCTCTCTCTTCATACGCATAGACCTCATAGACCGATTTGAGCACAGAGCTTCAAACCATCACCTTCAAAAAGAATGCCGTAAAACCTACCATTAGCAGAAGATGGGGAAAGCTGAAGATGGGGAATCTTTTTGAATACCGATGTCTGGAATTCGCAGCAGGGGATAAGGGCTGGTTTTGCCATAGACTTCTTCAAACCGATCACAGCTTGTCATGACTTCGGCTTGAAATAGCATAGCTTCCAAGGATTTCGGGTCAGCTTCGGCTCAATTCTTCTCTTCAGTTCGATAGCAGCATCTTCGCTACCTTACGCCTAAAAGCCCCCCATATTTTCTAGAAGGGAAAACAGGGAGGGCGATCGCGCTAGAATTTTGCCACTGTATCGGCAGAGGTTGGAGCAGAGTCTACAATCAACGCTTCCACCACCCGCTGCTTGGGCATCAAATGTTTACCAAATTTGGCATAGAGGGCTGGGATAACCAACAGCGTTAATGCTGTCGAGGTAAATAGACCCCCTAACACCACGATCGCCAAGGGGCGAAGAATTTCATTCCCGGCTCCGGTGGACATGGCTAGGGGCAACATTCCCAGTGCCGAGGTGAGAGCGGTCATAAGGATGGCATTCACTCGTTCCAGAGATCCTTTGACAATCACCTCTTTCAAGTGTATTCCTTGGGCGAATTTCTTGTTGTAGTTGTCTACTAACAGTAATCCATTGCGAACAGCGACACCAAACAGTGTAATAAATCCGACTAGAGAGGCGATGGAAATAACTCCCCCCGTTAATAGGATCGAAAGAATGCCACCCACCAAGGCTAGGGGCAGATTCAGCATAATGGCGATTGTTGCCGGAAAGGATCTGACTGAGAAGAACATCAACACCGTGATCACGATCGCTGCCAGAATACTGAAGACAACTAGGTTATTAGTCGCCCGTTGCTCTGACTCAAACTGCCCGCCGTATTGGATAAAGTATCCCTTGGGTAATTGAATTTTTTGTTTGATTTGCAACTGAATATCGCCGACTACACTGCCTAAGTCCCGCTCGGCCACATTGGCGGAAACAACGATTAACCGCGAGACATCCTCCCGATTCACGACGTTGGCTCCCAGGCCATAGCTAACCTGGGCAACAGCACTCAGCGGCATCATTTCCCCGACGGGTGTGCTAATGGGGATAGCGCGAATCGCATCCAGATTATTCCGGCTGGATTCTTGCAGACTGACCACAATGTTGATCAATTCTTGATTTTCTGGGACTTGCGACACAACACGACCATTCAGGGCTGTTTCAACAACCTCTGAAATTGTCTCCATGCGGAGACCGTATTTCGCTGCCGCCGCTCGGTCATATTGGATCTGCACCTGACGGATCGGTAATTGGGGTTCAAGTTGCAGGTCTACAACTCCAGCAATGGGTTGGATCACATCCCGCACTTGCTCGCCAATTTTTCGCAGCTCTACCAAGTCTGGGCCAAAAATCTTCACAGCGATCGCACTTCTTACCCCAGAGAGTACCTCATCCATGCGGTGAGAGATAAAACCTCCAATATTAGAAGCCACACCGGGTAGCTGATTAAATTCTTGACGGAGTTGTTTGATGCTCGCTTCTCGATCTTGGAGGGCAAGATCACTCAATTCCACATCGACGTGAGCCATGCTAACCCCAGCTCCATCGGCATCACCGGGAGTGCGTCCAGCCCGTACCTGCACCCAGTCATACAGGGGATTATCCTTGAGCGAGTTAGCCAATGCTTTCCCTGCCCGATTGGTCATATCTAGAGAAACACCCGGAAACAGCACCATCGAGTTAACGAGAGACTTTTCCTGAAATTCTGGCAGAAACACCCGCCCTAGAGAGGGCACGATCGCAAAGGAAGCAACCAAGGCTGTCAGTGCCACCCCTAGAATCAATTGGGGCGATCGCAACGATAAATTTAATAACGGACGATAAAGCCTTTCTGCCCAACGGGAAACGAAGGTGCCTGTCTGCGATAGCTTTTGATTGGCCAGCAAGATGGCACAAAGTGCAGGGAAAAGCGTCATGGCAACCAACGTTGAAGCAGTAATCGAGAGCAAATAGGCCGACCCCATCGGCGCAAAAATCCGCCCTTCTACCCCCGTCAAACTAAAAATTGGCGCAAACACAACGATGATAATCACGGTAGAAAAAATCACCGCCAAACGCACTTCTATGGATGTGTCATATACGACCTGAAATGGATGCTTGGGATTACCTTGAGCTTGATTAGTGCGAAGTCCTCGATAGCAGTTTTCCATATCTACAATCGAATCGTCTACCACCGATCCGATTGCCACAACCAATCCTCCCAAAGTCATGGTATTGATGCCTAAGCCAAAC
>JAYKHH010000008.1:0-3160 GCA_035285265.1 Leptolyngbyaceae cyanobacterium
GTAGCGGCGATCGCGGCCACGGAAACAATGACGAGCCACTGCCCCCCTAGAATAGAGCGATCGGAAGGCTTAAGCCAAGAATGACTTTCTTTCTGAACCATAACCATTCCTCTTAAGAGATTTTGGATTTTGGATTTTGGATTTTGGGATGACTAGATAGAGGCACCTCAGAGAGTGACCTAAGAATCGGGATAGCCTGTAGATACAAGGGGAATCCCCTGGTGGGTGCCCTCAATCTATCGGGTCAGCACAAATGTGAAAAACAAGATTTTTAGCCTAAAAACTGGAATTGGAAACGGCAACTCACAGGAGTTTTATCGGCAAGCAATGATGGGTGGCAAAAGTCTTACAGCCTGATCAGGCGAGTACCTGAAAGCATACCATATAATATTGAGATTTCGGTAGGTTAATTCAGCACAATTTTTGTGACTGACCCCCAGAGTTGCCTCAGGACTAACCGGAAGGATGGATCGGGCCTTAGATTTAAGCAAATCTGCGCTAAGCAAATTTGCGCTAAGAACAGTGGATAAAAGTTATGCCTCTTGTCGAGATCAACAAAATTACCATTGGCCGCAACCGCCGTGCCCTGAAGGATGAAAAAATTGCTGAGCTAATGGAGTCGATTCGAGCCAATGGCCTCCTAAATCCGATCACCATTGACCAAGATTTTAACTTGATTGCAGGACTGCATCGTCTGACTGCCTCTAGGTTACTGGGCCTAACCGAGATTGAATGTCGGGTGATAACCTGTGAAAACACCGATGATTCTCGATTGGCAGAAATTGATGAAAACTTAATTCGCAGTGAGTTAGATGCCCTAGAGCGATCGGAACTTTGGCTAGAACGGGATCAGATTTTAGAACGCATGGGGCTGAGAGCTAAACCTGGTGATAACCAGTATCTGCATCAAAATTTGCAGCTAGGGGGTGGTGAAATGATTTCACCCCCTGCCAAGACCACCTTAGAGTTAGCTAAGGAGGCAGGCTATACGGAACGTACCTTTCAGCAGGGCAAGCAAATTGCCAAAAATATCGTTCCAGAGGTCAAGGAAACAATCCGGGGAACCCCCATCGCCAAAAGTACGACCGCCTTGCTCAAGGTCGCTAGGGCGGGCAGTCAAGAACGCCAGCAGGCAGAACAGGCGGAACAAGCCGCAAGGACTCAATCCGAGCCAGAAGAAATTGCCCAGCAAGCAAGGCTAGCAGCAGAAGCTAGGGCAAAACAACGAGAACTGCAATTAGTGGCGCTGCACCAGACTACCGCAGAACGGGAAGCCAAGCGAGCCGTTAAAACTATCCAGCGTAGGGTGCAGCAGCCTTCAGCAGACAAGCCTCAACCCGCTGCTCACTTGTTTAACGTGCAAGTGGGGGATGAATGGTTGCTAGACCGACACCTGGTTTACTGCGGCAATACCAACCATCCAGCATTTATCCATCGGCTCCCCTCCAATGCGGCTTTGGCGATCGCAACCCCTCCCCTCACCTGGAACCATGATTACCTGATCGATGAAGCACGAGTTGTTGCGGTGGTGTGTTCTGAAAACTCCATTTACAGCTTTTGCAGTCGTCAACAGATGCCCTTTCGGTACGAATGGCTGATTGGGAATCTCTACGTGGCTATCTTTTCTCGGCACGCGATCGCAAAACCAACCCAAGCCCTCAATATTGAAGGCATTGAAGCGATCGTCGCCTATCTGATTAGTCTGTATACCAAACCGAATCATTTTGTCATTGCTCCTACGATTGGTCAGGGAGAGGTGTTGTTGGCCTGTGAAAAGATGGCTCGGATCTGCTTTGCTGGCGAGGAAAGCCCCGAACGCACGGCCCAAGCGATCGAGCGATGGCAACAATGGACAGGCAAGCAGGCAAGCAGATAGGAAGAAAGAACAGATTTGTAAAGCAGGCAAGATGCCTGCGCTGCGGGGAATAGCTTGTACGGGGAATAGGTCTTCAGAGCATTTGCAATTTCTTCTTGATACAAAATCTATCATCATGAAGATTTTACAGAAATAAAGCTCATTACTAAGCCTTTTGAAGTAGAGTTACCCACTACTTTCAGGCAGCAACTATGCCTCCAGTATGGGTTTGACAGAAATCCTAAGGAACTTACAAAAATTTTTTAGTCAAAAATCTGCCATTGTGAAGATTTTACGAAACGAATCAAGCAGTTCTTCGCTGTTTTGATTGGATTTGGTAGCCTATTCCATTAGAAAGAGGATCGCACTGTGAGCAGGGAGAGCGACTACACCCCGGATTAGGTATGGTTTTGTCGAATTGACAATGCTTTTTAGGCGCGAAATCTACCAATATGAAGATATTGTCAAGGGAGCCTCAGCCTCCCTCCCCCCTAGCCCTGCTACTCCCCAACACTTCTCAGTAGGAACCCATCTCTACCCTGGGAAAGGAACTTAGGGCAACTAAGGACAAAAGCCATATGTTGTAGGATGTCTAGGTTTTTCTGCTAGATACTCAAAAGTTGTACAGAACGGTCAACCCATCTTTTACAGAACCCGATCAAGGTTGCCAAAAAGACAAGATTTTCTGAGGTCGATCGTAGTCCTACGAGGTTTTGTAGATAATCCTTGGGGTGTTTACGTATGAAAATCATGTTTTTTAGTTAAAGTTGAATGAAATTACTTTGAGCACCCAAGGACTATAGGTTAAGTTCTTCCTTGATGAAAATTCAGGAGTATCGATAGAACTTCTAGCTTTCAGCTTTCCTCCTATTCCTAAAACCTTTACTCATTTCTTGTACCAGGATGGTGGCAGAGTAGGGTTCTAGGGTGCTTCTAAATATCCTAGAGACAAGAATTTAGATAAATAGAATCAGGAAATTAATGAGGAGTTTTTTGCCCAGTTTGAATTATTAGGCTAATACCTAAAATTGAGCCAAATTATGCTGTCAGACTTGTTCTGGTGTCCTGCTCTCATGGCAGGAATACGGATTGATTAAGGCTATAAAATAGAGCCTAAAAATTGATTATTGACAATCCAATTTCCATGAGATAATGAGCTTGAAAATTGCCATTGACTCCATGCTTCTAGCTTCAGAACAGATCCAATTCCCTAGTATTCAATGGTCAATGCTGTATCCTTCGATTAGGAGTCAGGAAAGCAATGGCATTTATTAAGGTTGAGGATTTCGTAATCAATACCAGCTA
>JAYKHH010000009.1:0-13482 GCA_035285265.1 Leptolyngbyaceae cyanobacterium
TGGCGGGTACTTCGTCCCAGGAACTGACGGTGCGAACCCTGGCAATCCAACCCGCTTGTTTCTGCTCTTCCGTTAAATTGTTTTCAAAGGACTCATGGCAATCGTTTGCCTGGTCTTCACTGCAACAAGCAATGCAAGAGTAAAGAATTCCAGAGGGATCAATTTGCTCGTTAACCCAAATCGTCATAAATATACTCTTCCTTCACCTTAGCTACAGGGGGTCAAGAGGCCGAGCGGTAATTTGTCCTTGGCTCGCCGCAACAGCTACTCAATGCTGGGCAAGTTGGGGCAGACGACCGCTCAAACCCGTCATTAATCGTAGCGCAAACACCTTACAGGGTGGCACTGAACTTAACAACCATAAACCTAAGCGACGAATTACCACTAAGGGCCACCAATGATTAGAAAAACACCGATCCAAAAAATCGGTGAATCCCAGAATGGTGAGGTTTTCCCGCTGCCGCCAGCGTTCATAGCGTTTCAGGACTCGTAGGTCACCAATATCCTCCCCCTGCTCAAAGGCAGTCTGGAGAACTTGGGCTAAGGCTGCTGCATCGCGGATCCCTAGGTTGAGTCCTTGCCCGCCGACGGGGTGGCAACAGTGGGCTGCATCGCCGACAAGGGCTAACCGAGATAGGACGTAGCGATCGCTCTGCATCAATTTCACGGGAAATACAAACCGTCCGCCCACCAGGGATAATGCTCCCATCTGATCCCCGTAGCGTTGTTTTAGCTCTGCCAAAAACTGCTCATCGTCTAGGGCTGCCATGGCTTGCGCTTCGGCATGGGGGGCCGTCCAAACAATCCGGCAAAGGTTGTTGGGGAGGGGCAGAATCGCGAAGGGGCCACTGGGCCAAAAGCGCTCATAGGCGGTATCACTATGGGGTTTTTCTGGCTTGACGATACAGGCAATGCAAGACTGCCAGTACTGCCAACCGTGGGTGGTAATCCCGGCTGCCGACCGAATCGGCGATCGCGCCCCATCGGCTGCAACCACTAATCGCGTTCGGAGTTGCTGCTTTTCCCCAGCGATCGCCACCTCTAGTTCAGCACCTTCTGTCCCGTACTTTACCTTCACCACTTCTGCGGGGCACAGCTCAGTAATGCTAGCCTTCTTCCGCAGCGAGGATTGCAAGACCTTGAGCAATACCTGGTGCTCTGCCACGTAGCCTAGGTTCTCCGTTCCCAAATCCTGGGGGGCGAACCTGACAATCCCTGGATAGTCAGCATCGGAGAGTTGAATGTGGTCAAACGTGGCAATTTGAGGCAAAATTTCTTCCCATAGGCCCATCCCTTGAAATACCCGACTAGAGAGTAGAGAGATGGCATAGGCTTGACCCTTGGCTACCGCTACAGAATCGGGTCTTGCTTCCAAAAGTACAATCCTCAGCCCAGAGTCTTTTAAGGCACAGGCCAAGGTTGCTCCAATAATTCCACCCCCCACAATGGCGATATCGTAGTCAAAGCCATTCTCTATAGAGGAAGATTGAAATACTTGAGAAGCGGAGTTAGCGGTTGAAAGCTGATTGGACACCATGCTCAATTGCAGTCGTTAAGAATAGTTAAGCAAATTTTTGTTATGTTTCCTCATTGTGACGCGAACTGCTATAGCTATCAAGGAATTTAAGTGATTCAGGGGCAATGAGTTGTCCTATCTTTAAGGAGAACACGCCTCAATGATTCATACAATCAAGTATGGGTTATAGGCAAGATAGGTTACGAGCAAGACAGATTACGAGTGACACACCCAAAAAGGGATTGCGAAGATAGGGATTGCAAAGTGGATGGAATACTGGGAATTTCTGCTACAACAAGAGGGCGATCGCTCCTGGCTGCCTTTAGAATCTCCTGATGTCGAGATCCTAGAAGGTCGTTACCGTGTGGCAGCGCGATCAAGCCTGACCAACACCCAGATTGAGATTCGGATCACCCATCAATCCACTCAGGAAGACCCACCCAAACGACGGACGCAAAAGCGTTCCCACACGACCAATCAAGATGGACTAGTGGTGATTTTCCCCTTCACTCAGCTTAAGCCTGGGGTTTGGGAAATCCGGTGTTTAGAGCAGGTTGCCGCAGGTAAGAGTCCCTGGCAATCCTGGGTGCGGTTACAAGTGTTATCCAAGCTCTCAGATGATTTCTCAGACTGGGAACCCGATTGGCAGTCTAACCCTACAGATACAGGATCAGAGGCAGTTCCTGTAGACCCCCTATCTGGGTCTAATGCAGTCCAGGAAGTCCTGCCGACCGTAGAAGCTCTACCGTCCTATGGGGATCAGGAACCGTTGCCACTGATCCATGAGGCACTGGCCCATGAGGCATTGGCCCATGAGGTTCCGGAAGACGTTCCAAGCGTAGAAATCCCAGTCCCCCAGAAAACGTTGCCGCTGGAATCTTGGATTTCTGAAGCCTCTCGTTCACCCTTAGAACCAGAGACTATCCTATCTGCTCAACCCATTAGCACCCATGCTGTTTTTCATCTAAACGTGAGCCAAGCCACCTACTTTGCTCAGTGGGGAAAAGATGTGGCGATCTCAGGAAAAGTCTCGCTCCAAAACCCAGATCTAGCGGGAGGTGAACCATCCTCCTTGACCGCATGGACTGGAGAAATCCAGATTTGTCTCCGAGATCCTCAGAATGGGGAGATTCTAGTGGATTTCTGGCAACCGATCACCCAGCAGATCCTGCCCTTTCCGTTCACCTATACCCTGACCATTCCCCCCACCTGTAAAACTCGCCTGATCCTCGGAGAGATTATCCTCTACGGAATTACGGCTAGCGAAGCAACTCCTCTGGCTGTTCTGGCGACTCAAGCCTTCACGGTGGCAGCAAACCTAGATGAATTGTTAGAAGTCTTGGCAGAGTGGAATGAAAAAAATGCCAATCCCCTTAACGAAGAAGACTTCCTAGACTTGCCCTTAGACTCAGGCTTAGACTCCTCGGACAATTCCTCAGAATTATCCCTGGGAGAGCCTGACTTGTTAGAAGTTCCTCAGACAACCCCCACTTTCCGGTTTCAACCCTCTAATAACCAACCCTTACCGCCCCAGCTTTATCAACCCAACCCTGATAAGGAAACGCCTAAATCCCTAGACTTGCCTAACTTTCCTCGGCCTCAACCCCCTACCGCCGATTTAGGAATGGCAGAAGCGGAATCCCCTCAACTAGACGTTGCTGACAAGACCGATGATTCGATTGAATTAGACCCAGTTACAGCCCCAGATCCACTCGACACCGATACTTCTGCGGACTCAGCGTTACTAGGCTCCAACCCACCTGACTTAGAAGACTCAGACATTGAGAAAACGATTGGCGAGGAGGAGGATGAGCCAATCTCCTCCACGGATCGAGCCTTCCAGTCCTTAAAGTTGCAAGAACGGTTTTTATCCCGTCTGAACAACTTGGCAACCGATTTGGATCTGTCAGAGTGGTTAAAAACTAATTTTCCGAGTCCAGTGACTACTGTTTCTGAAGGAGAAGGGGTGGCAGAAGGAGAAGTGGTAGCAGAAGGAGAAGGAGAAGAAGAAGAGAAACCAGTAGGAGAAGAAATTGAGCCAACCTTGGCAGGGGAAAACGAGGCAACACCCACCTTAGTCCGTCCTGTAGAGCAGGAAGCTGAACAGAGTGCCATCCCTGAAGCAGCTTCTACCTCACCCTGGGAAACAGAAGATCCTTGGATCGCTCAAGAAGTTGTGGTAGACGATGATGATCTGCCTGCACCCAAACCATCCATACAGACTCAACCGATGAATCCTCAAATCCCTGTGGAGGATAATCCATTATCTGAGGATCAACCGGTTCCCATACCCCATCTGGAAGTGTCTTCTGGAGAACTGATTTCAGGAGAAGCTGTAACCGTGCGCGTGAAGCTAGCAACCTCCCTCGCTCGGATTTGTGTCAAAGTTTGGATTAGCGATCGCCAAACCCGTTCTCTCCTGGATGGCCCCCGTTGGATGATTGAATTTACACCCGACAACTCTGGCAATCTGGAAGCGGAGACGGAATTTATCGTGCCCTTTGGAACGTTGGAGATTCGGTTTGAAGCGATCGCCCTAGAACTACATACGCAACGGGAAAGCAATAAGGTAACCCTTGAAAAAGCAGTGGTTCCGCCCAATATCCCCTCTCTGTTACCCGATGAGTGGGATGATTAGCCTACTCAGTTCCATAGGCCAGTAGACCTCTGAGAGGTTGGGTGTTCTCCGCTGCAGTTAAGCCTTTGCTTTGAACTAGTACCCCAAAGTTACCGAGTCCCATTGGGTTCATGAGTCCATGCAATGCTTCTCGTCGTTGGAGTAATTCTTGGATACCTTGACCACCCATAACATTAGTCGTGGAAAGGGCTGCAAGCCGATCCCCTAGTCCCAGAGCCATCAGGAATAAACCCTGCTGGGTAAACCCGACCTGTTGTAACCCAGCGCGATCGCCCCACCTTTCTAAAGCCGTAAAATCTACGTGAGCCGTTAGGTCTTGTCGTCCCACATGGACATAGGGATCAGAGTGATGGGTGTGACGGTAATAGCATTGTAGGGTTCCTTCCCGACGGGCTGGGCTGTAGTAGCGAGTCGCAGGATAACCGTAGTCAATGGTTAAAATGTATCCCCGTTGCAGTTGATCGGCTACAGTTCCTAACCAGTTTAATGCCGCTAAATTAACTTCACTCCGGTAACCTTCTGGGTAGATGTCAGCGGATAAATCAATCCCAACCCAGTCAAAATATTCAGCCAATTGGGGGCTGGAGAGTTCGCTCACCACTTCTGCAAAGCTAATATTTCCGGCTGAATCAGCGTAGGTCGTGACATAGACCTCCTGTAACTTCCCGTCTTGGATCACGACTTGATGGACAGGCAAGGCATCTACGAGTTCGTTAGAGAAGTAGCATCCTGTGATTGAGTGAGGAGCAATGGCTTCCAGGGTTGACCACCGTAGCAGCACCTGTCCAGAGGTACTTTGGATCTTTGCAAAATGCTGTAATCGTTGCTGCTGCTCAGCTACTAGCCCTGCTGACTTCTCAACGATGACGTACTCTAGGGCAGCAAAACAATCAGCATGATGCCGATGCAGATATCGCAGGATATCTCCCGCCAAAATTCCCTGCCCTGCTCCCATTTCTACCAAGGTGAAGGGGATCGGGTTTCCTAGAATATGCCACATTTGTACAAACTGCTCGGCCAACAGTTCCCCAAAATCAGCTCCTAGGTGAGGGGAGGTAAAAAAATCCCCATCAGCCCCAATATTCACAACATTGGTAGCATAGTAGCCTTCCTGGGGATGGTACAGCACAACCTCCATGTACTCAGCAAAGGTAATGCGCTGGTGAGGAGCCTCCGCAATTTGTTCGGCTATAAGCTGGCACAGGACTTGATTACTGTGATTGGTTACTAACGGTTGTGCCTGCATAGGAACGATTTAAAATAGGGGAAAGAATTATATTGGAAAGAATTAGTTTCCGTTAGATAGGACGCTTGGTTTTGGGCGTAATAGCGCTCTTTTTAGTTTCCTGGCGATCGCTCTCAGCCTTAACACCCCAATATGGAATCCGTATGCCATCAGGAAATGATATACAGCTTACCTCTCGGTTTGAGCAAGCCCTAGCTTTTGCCTCCCAGCTACACCGGGAGCAAGTCCGCAAAGGAACAACGATTCCCTATATTTCTCATTTAATGGCCGTCTCCAGCTTGGTGTTAGAGCAAGGTGGCAATGAAGATGAAGCGATCGCTGCCCTGCTACACGATGCAGTCGAAGATCAAGGAGGCTTGCCTATCTTGACAGAGATTCGCGATCGCTTTGGGGATCAAGTGGCAGCAATAGTTGCGGGTTGCACAGATACCGATGTGGTTCCCAAACCACCCTGGAAAGAGCGCAAGGAAGCCTATATCAACCATATTATCGATGCTAGCCCCTCAGTTAGACTGGTTTCGGCTGCAGACAAACTCCATAATGCCCGATCCATTTTGGCGGACTATCGACAATTACAAGATGAACTCTGGAGCCGATTTAAGGGAGGTAGAGAGGGAACCCTATGGTATTATCGCGCCCTTGTGGAAGCATTTCGTGCGACTGGCTCCACTCCCCTGATCGAAGAACTAGACCGAACTGTATCCGAACTGGAGGGTTTGGTAGATAGCTAATTACTGGTAGACCGCTAATTTACAGAGTGCCTGTATACCTTGGCCTAGAAAATGCAGGTGTGAGTCTGGCGATCGCCCAACTGTACGCTGGGGTGAAACTAGATTAACTAGACCCGACTCCGCAGCAGTTTAAAATAAATGGACACGAAAAAATTATTTTTCTGGATATGACTCTTTCTCCTGAGCAGGATAGTGCTCCCCCCAGTTCCATTGCGATCGAGATTCGGGATATGTCCATTGATGACATTGCACCGGTTTATCATTTAGGGGAAAGCCTATTTACCAGCGATCTCTATCCCTACCTGTACCGCACCTGGGATGAGTGGGAAGTAATTGGGCTATACAATACCGACCCAGAATACTGCCTGATTGCAGAAGCAGACGATCAGCTTGCAGGTTTTGTGCTGGGAACCATTATTAGCAAGGCATCCTGGGTTTACGGTTACATTATTTGGCTGGGAGTCAGTGCTAATTTCCAGCGGCGGGGGGTAGCCGATAAGCTAGTCGATAAAATTGTCGAGCGGATGATTGAAGAAGGGGCACGGTTTATGCTGGTGGATACTGACCCCACCAATGTAGCTGCGGTGAAATTCTTCACGCGCAAAGGGTTTGGGAATGCCCGTAAGCATGTCTTTCTATCTATGAATCTGAGTAAGCACGAGTATTATGGTCGGCTCATTGCCTATGAACGGGATAAGGTGGAACGGGTGCGACACAAGCGTCCTCGACGGCGGCCTTAAGTTATGGCAAGCAAGAAGAAAAAAACTATCCGGCAGTGGCTGGTGGGAGACTTTTCAGTTAAGCGGCTTATGGCCTCTGTTCTCTTTATCTATGCGTTTCTAGTGTTGTATGGGATCTTGTTTAGCGATCGCCTCCTCTTTCGACCTCCCCCCTCCAGCTACTCCGATACCCCTGAAATCCTAAAGCTCACCGTAAAAAATGGCCAGAAGATTTCTGCGATTTATCTGCCCAATCCCAGCGCGACCTATACGCTGCTCTACAGCCACGGCAATGCTGAAGACCTAGGAGATAATCAGTTTCATTTCCAAGAATTGCGCGATCGCGGATTTGCTATTTTTGCTTACGACTATCAAGGTTATGGCACCAGCCAAGGCAAACCCTCGGAAGGTAATACCTACCAAGACATCGACGCAGCCTACGACTACTTAACCTCAACCCTAAAAGTGCCACCCCAGCGGATTATTGCCTACGGGCGATCGGTAGGAAGTGGGCCAACCGTTGACCTAGCAGCCCGGAAACCCGTTGCTGCCGTGATTCTAGAAACCCCATTCATTACTGCCTTCCGGGTCATCACCCGGATTCCTATTCTGCCCTTTGATAAGTTCGATAATCTGAGTAAAATCAAAAAAATCCGCGTCCCCCTGCTGATCATTCATGGAACTGCTGATCGTGTGGTTCCCTTCTGGCACGGGCAGGCCCTCTTTCAAGCCGCCAATCCACCAAAACGCTTTTTGCGGGTTGAGCAGGGAGATCATAATGACTTGGTTGAGGTCGCAGGTGCCCTCTATACCAACACTCTCAAAGAGTTTGCGGCAGAAGTCAAACAGTTGAACCCTCCACCTGATTAGAGCTACTTAATACGGATGTAACCCAATTTACTTGCTCCTCCGATAGCCCGGATTGGGGAAGTTGGTCATAGTCAATCCTCAAATCAAAACCAGCGCGATCGTAGATCCCCTCCAAAATTGGTTTGAGGTCTACCAAAGGTTCTACATCTCCCTGTTTGAGGGGCACTGGAAAGACGGGAATCGGGTTCTGTAGATTAAAAGCATAGAGTTGAGCTGTAGGACGGCCCTTGCTCCGGCTGATCAGAATCCGGTAATCTGTTGCCACCTCTGCCCCTTGGATCGGCATGGAGGTACCCGCTCGGAGCAAATCAATCTCTACGAGATGGGTCAGACTTGCTAACACCTGCTGCCGTTTGCGGAGGTACGCATGACGCCCTTCCCCCGATCGCTTGTTTTTAGGAGATAGGATTTCAATAGCTGTAATCACTGCTCCCGTTTGAATTTCACGAACTTCGAGATAATTTTCGTGGACTTCTTCAGGCACAGGTAGCGTCACCGTCAGAGGTTCTTGAGGAGAGGCTAGGGTTGCCACTCCGCCAGACTGAATTTCGGGGACAGATGGGCTAGGGCGATGCTTGGAAAACACAGAAACATCTGGAATCCCTACTAAAACTCCTTCCTCTGGTTCATTGAGATACGTACGTTTTTCGATCGCTACGTAATACTGAGGGCGTAAAGGAGCCGCAATCTCATCTGCGATCGCTACAATCAAGCGACTATGAACCTCAGACCATAGCTCAGGGTTTTCTAGATAGGGATTCATACCTGGAAATGGCGACGGCATAGTCCAACCTCTTGAACACTCAGAACTTGGGGGATTATTGCGATCCTAGCTGCTTTGTCCAGTAGTGAGGATAAAAGACGAGAACTTGCATGCTCAGAAAAATAACAACAGCAAAAAAGAGGCCATAGCAGCCTCTTTTCAGTTTGGTTGTGTGAATTATAAAAGCTTTGAGAGTCTGGTGAACCCAGCCATTGGGAACTAGAGCAGCCCTGTGTTAGCTCCGGGCTTACCAGTTGCTAGTTCAACCTTGACGATGGTACCGCCCATTTTCATAATTCGTTGCTGTTCACGAAACCAGTTTTGAAAGGGGACTAGCTTAGTGAAGTAGGTGTTTTGCAGTTCCCGCTGGGTGCGAATCCGAGTTTGGCTGGGAACACAAGCTGTAACCTTGAACATACGCATAGACTTAATTTCTCCTGACCAAATTTGAGAAGGGTTATCGATGACTCTCAAAAAATGAGTTGCAGTTATTTTTCTTATGGAATCATTCAACTAGAGCTGAGCTTAAAAATTTGAGCTTAAAGATCTTTCTCAGCTTTTTCTTTCTCAGCTTTTATTTAGAGGGTTTGAAGACTGGGAGTCAAGAATCAATACTAAACTGCTAAAACTAAGTGAACTGAGTCTTTGGCGTTTTAGCACTCATCCTCGACTTCCCAGACTTTCAAGATTAGCACAGGGTAAAAGTTAAAAGTCAGACTTTAACTTGTTACGGGTTGCTGGATCAGCTTAAGCCAGAGCTAATGTAGTCAAAGTAAACGCCCATTTCCTTACCAGCGTCAGAACCAACCAAGCTAGCGGTCACTTCTTTCATGGCTTGGATTGCTTGTACGGTAGAAGCAATGGGTACACCCAAGGAGTTGTAGGTTTCTTTCAGACCGTTCAATACCCGCTCATCTAGGATAGAGGGGTCGCCAGCCAACATAGCGTAGGTAGCATAGCGTAGGTAATAGTCTAGGTCGCGGATGCAAGCAGCATAGCGACGGGTGGTGTACATGTTGCCGCCGGGACGGGTGACATCAGAGTACAACAGAGACTTAGCAACTGCTTCTTTAACGATCGCAGCAGCGTTAGCGCTGATGGTGCCAGCCGCACGAACACGCAGTTCGCCGGTTTGGAAGTAGCCCTTGAGTTTTTCAATGGCACTACCATCTAGGTACTTACCTTGAACATCCGAGGTATTGATTACAGAAGTAATTGCGTCTTGCATTATCTTGCTTCCTTAAAAATTAGACAGTCTGAGGATACTCAGCCTTGCGTCAGGGCACTGAATACCCTACTGCATGGCTCCAATTACGTAGTCGAAGTAAGCACCAGCTTCAGCAGCATCTTCACCAGATAGCAAGGAAGAAGCGACACTCTTCAGGGAACGAACGCCTTCTACAACGCCATCAACAGGAGTTCCTAGAGACTTGTACATCTCGCGAACGCCCACAATCCCGATTTCTTCAATGGGGGTGACATCGCCAGCAACGATTCCGTAGGTTACCAAACGTAGGTAGTAATCTAGGTCACGGAGGCAGGTAGCGGTCATTTCTTCACCGTAGGCATTACCACCGGGAGAAACTACATCAGGACGCTTTTGAAATAGGCTATCGCCAGCTTGCTTAACAATGCGCTCACGAGATTCACTTAAAGCTTGAGCAATCCGCAGGCGAGTTGCACCAGAGGTGACAAAAGACTTGATCCGGTCTAGTTCGCCGGGGCTGAGATAGCGAGCCTCAGCATCTGCATTCACGATTGACTTCGTGACAATACTCATTGATGGGTTCCTCCAAAAAAAATGTAACCAGAGGTCTCAAAATTGGTGTTTGTAAGTTCAGTAGCCAAGTCACTAAACTTGTTACCGTTTAGTCACACCAAGCCTTTAATACTCTAAACAGCTTAAGGATTCTTAGTCAATCCTTAATACTACTCAGCGAGATTTATGGCCTGAACTCAGCCACCTTCCGCAAATATTTTGCGGCATTGTGTTCACCTTCTAAGATTGTTTTTAACAGTTTGTAATATTACTCTTCATCTTTCAGTAAATCTTGACGCTCTAAAGTGGACATGGCTCGTCGGTCTAAGGAACGCTGGCCGCCCCAACGCGCCACAATTTTATCGTCATACTCATCCGCAAACCGAACCACCGTAATCACTGAGGTCTTGAGTTCTTGCTGGTCACAGGTAGAGCCAACGAGGCTATGCTCAAATACGACCTCTTCTTTATCGTCGATCGCAAACCGACCAAAATATAGGCTGTCATTTTCCCTGAGCAAATAATGCATCAAGTCAGCCGTGATCTCAATATCCGTCACCACCCAAGAACGGGTCACAATGATGGCCTCATTTTCGCCCCAGGGAACGACTTCTGTGTAGGCGAGTGCAGAGCCAAAATTGACTACAAAAATGGGTTCGTCGTCTTCATGGGGTGAGACAGCATCCTGAAACAACTCAATCATCCATGGCTTGATTTTTTCGTAGCATTCCTGCTGGACTTTGGTCTGAAATTCCATGATCTCGGCTCCTTTAGAAGTGATTTGCTAGGTGTTAAAGTGGGTGACTCGAAGTAGCGGCTACACGCACCAAGTCCGCCGTTGCGGACTCAGACACTGATGAAGCCTATCCGTAACCCGCGTAGGCAGGTTCTGTCCGTGTAGCTGCGGTTTTTAACCGCCAGAACTATCTCAATCATTACTGAGCTAATAATAAAGCCTGTTGCATCCGGGGTATGTCCCAACTCCGCTGGTGCAGTAAGAGCCAGGATTGAGCCAGATCAGGGCCGTGTAGTTCCCCGGTTAAGGCAGCCCGCAGCGATCGCATCACCAATCCTTTCTTAACATTTTGTTCTTGGGTGACTTGTTTAAGCAGGGATTGAACACTGGCCTCTGTCAATGACTCAGTATCAGCCACAGCAGTAATCAAGGCTTGCAGGGTGGCGGCTGAACCCGCCTGCTGTAGTTGGGTCTTAGCCTCCTCTGTAAACTCAACTGTGGGAATAAAAAATAGGCGAGCTTGGGCGATCGCATCCTTCGATTTCACGAGACTAGGGCCAAGCAGAGTCGTCAGTTGTTCCAGCCAAGGACGTTCTTGGACTGCGTCCAGCTCGTAACCTGCACTCTGCCACTCAGGAATTAACAAATCGGTCAATTGCGGGATGGGCATTTCATGGAGCACTTGGCTATTCAGCCAATCGAGCTTGGCCCAATCAAATTTTGCGCCCGCTCGGTTCACCCGCTCAAAACCAAAGTCTTGGGCTGCCTCTGCCAAGGTAAAACGCTCCTTCGTAGAGTCTAGGGGAGACCAGCCCAACAGGGTCATATAGTTTGCCAAGGCTTCTGGGGTATAACCCATTTCCTTAAAGTCAAAAATAGAAGTGACGCCATCTCGCTTGGAGAGTTTTTGACCCGACTGATTCAAGATCAAGGGGGTATGGGCAAACTCTGGTACTTTTGCCTCAAACGCTTCATAGAGCAAAATTTGCTTAGCGGTATTGGCAATGTGATCTTCCCCGCGAATGACGTGGGTAATTCGCATATCCATGTCATCCACCACTACTGCAAAGTTATAGAGGGGTTGACCAATGGTGGTGGCATCGGCGGCACGGGCAATCACCATATCCCCGCCCAAGTCCGTTCCTCGCCAGGAGACTCGACCGCGCACGAGATCATTCCAGGCAATTTCTCGGTTGTCTTCAATTTTGAAGCGAATGACTGGCAGGCGGCCTTCTGCAGCAAAGGCTGCCTGTTGCTCTGGGGTAAGGTGACGGTGGCGATTATCGTAGCGGGGGGCTTGTCCCTTTTCTTTTTGATCAGCCCGCATCGCCTCTAGTTCGGCTTCTGTGCAGTAGCAGCGATAGGCCAACCCTTTATCCAACAATGCTTGGACAGATTGACGGTACAAATCTAAGCGCTCAGACTGGAAGAATGGCCCTTCATCCCAGGTCAAGCCTAGCCAAGTGAGTCCATCCAAAATGTTTTGGGTGTACTCTGGGCGCGATCGCTCGACATCTGTATCTTCAATCCGCAGAATAAATTGACCGCCGTGGTGACGGGCAAACAACCAATTAAACACCCCAGTTCTGGCAGTACCAATATGTAAGTTACCAGTTGGGCTAGGAGCAAGACGAACTCGAACAGTCACAGCAAAGTCTCTTAAAGTCTGATTCTGTTGATCTTATAGCGCTTCTCCCTGGCATTCACCACTGGATTAGGTGATCCTGGATGGGAAATGGGAAATGGGTGCAGGTACAGCACCTAATGAAATGGGCGAATAAAAATGGGCGAATAAAAATGGGCGAATAAAAATGGGCGAATAGAATTCGCGGCTATACGTACCAAGTCCGCCTACGCGGACTCGAAGACTGGTTCAGCCTGTTTACGGTTTACAAAAACCCGCGCAAGCGGGTTTTGTACCCTGCGGGAAGCAAGCTACGTGTAGCTGCGGTTTCTAACCGCCCAGCTTTTGGGTTTCTGAACAACCCGCGCAGGCGGGTTTTGTCCGTGTAGCTGCGGTTTCCAACCGCCCAGCCTTTTGGTTTCTCAACACTAGTTTGTTTCAATTTTAGAAATCTAACTGGAAAACTCTGTAGGGAAAAGCTAGGCTGACTGATAACTTAAAACTAAATTCCAACCAGTGCAGCTCGGCATCCTAAGCGATCCCCCCCAACCCCCCTTAAAAAGGGGGGAGTTCCATATATCCCCCCTTTTTATAGGCTCTGCCTTCCCGCAGGGTAGGGGAGCAAGGGGGGATCTCCGACAGGCTATTCGTTCAATCGATAACTTTGCTTCCTCTCATTTAGGTTTGAGCACCCATGGCTAAAGAACTTGCGATTCGGACTCAGGGTCTTACGAAACAATTTGACCGCCACATTGCGGTTCATGACCTCGATTTACAAGTGGAGGTTGGTGAAGTCTATGGACTGATTGGGCCGAACGGTGCGGGTAAAACCACCCTGATCCGGATGCTGGCTACGGCGGAGGAACCGACGACGGGCGAA
>JAYKHH010000010.1:0-5078 GCA_035285265.1 Leptolyngbyaceae cyanobacterium
CAACCTCCTCTGGAGCCAGTCCAGATGCTTCAACATGGATATCTACTTGCGGCGGTGCAAAGCTGGGGAACACATCTAGGGGCATTTGGGTGATGCTAAAGAGCCCCCAGAGGATAACTAAAATCGACGCAATCATAATAAACCAGCGTTGGGTAATCGAGGTTTTGAGCGTCTGATTCAGAATTGAATTCAACATCTGAACTTAATTGCCCCCGCTATTGTCAGAAACGGTGTTCTTTCGTTTGGGGCGGATGCCCATTATGGCTAACCCTGCCAACACAGATAGGACACCAGCGCTACCCAGAATGACTACAACTCTTGTCCAAACATTGTTGGAAGATGGAGTTTCTGCTCCGGCGGGTGGAACCATATTGCCAGCATTGTCATGGCTATGGGGAATACCTTGAGCATCGGCCTGAGCGTGGACTTTTTTAGGCTGGGGCGATGCAGATGGAGAGGCGGCGGTGGCAACGGGTTTGGGGGAAGCAGCGGGTTGAGAAGCGGACTCCGTAGGCTTGGTTTTGCGTGATTCTGCGTAGAGTGACAAACTGCCTTGGGTTACTAATGTTTCGCTGACTGTTAGTCCATCGGTGACTGTAATCAGATCCCCCTTAGTCGCTCCTGTTTTCACTTCGACAGGTTCATAAAAATTCTCGTATTGCACAAAGACCAGTTGCTTGCCATCGGCATCAACGAGGGCGGTTACAGGGATCATTACCCCAATTCCAGCCTCGGCAGCTTGGGTAATGGGTGCAACTGTAATCCCCAACATAGAATCGGTTTCAGCATTAACTTTCACGCGCTGAATCCCCCCAGTCGCTTGGAATTCGTCACCATGTCCTACGTGGGCGAACAAAGGGGTCGGGGCACTCAAGGTCAGTATTCCTAGCAGGATGGGGCTGATTAGCCGATTGGATTTCATCATCGCTCCTCACTTCTATACGACATGAATTTGGATGGATTTTGGGGTTAACCCAAGTCCCCCATAGTTTGTCAGACTGCAGATGAAATCCAGGTGAAAAACGGGTGGGTTTTGTAAAATCAGTTGCATAAGCAATCGCCCTTGGATTTATGCGTGTTTTGCTGGTGGAAGATGAAGCGGATTTGGGATTGGCTATCAAGCAAGTTTTGGTAAGCGAAAAATATGTTGTGGATTGGGTGGTCGATGGCGCTCAGGCTTGGCTTTATTTGGAGCAACAGTGGACTGACTACAGCGTGGCGATTTTTGATTGGTTGTTGCCGAGCCTATCGGGACTAGAACTCTGTCAACGGCTCCGGGCACACCAGCATCCTTTGCCGGTGTTGATGTTGACGGCGCTAGGACAGCCAGAAAATCGGGTGGTGGGGTTAGATGCGGGAGCCGATGATTACCTCGTTAAGCCCTTTGTCATGGAAGAATTATTGGCAAGACTACGGGCATTGCAACGGCGATCGCCCCAACTGCAACCTCAGAATTTAACCGTGGGCGTCTTTACGCTCAATCCTGCCAATAATGAGTTGTGGATTTCAGATAGGGATCAACCCTCCCAAGTGATTCCACTGACGATTAAAGAATTTCAGGTGCTTGCCTATTTGATGCAGCATCCGGGTCGAATTATCCCAGGCAGCAAACTTCGCCAGCAGTTATGGGATATGGATGAAGAACCGATCAGCAATGTTGTGGCGGCCCAGATGCGTTTGTTGCGGCGAAAATTAGCCACTTACAACTGCGATTGCCCGATTGAAACCATTCCAGGGCAGGGTTATCGCTTTGCGTTCAAACCATGAATATTCACCAACT
This sequence comes from Leptolyngbyaceae cyanobacterium, assembly GCA_035285265.1. GTDB lineage: Bacteria > Cyanobacteriota > Cyanobacteriia > JARCMD01 > JARCMD01 > JAYKHH01. The sequence goes on from JAYKHH010000010.1 coordinate 1,781, forward strand.
CTTTCGACGCAGCCGAGTTCGCCTTGCTCTCTGGTATGCGGTGATCATGGGAAGCATTCTGAGTTTGTCTGGGCTGGTGATGTATCGATCTATTGTGCAATCCAACTGGGGAGCACTGGAACGAGAAATTGAGTCGATTGCTGGCACACTGCACGATAGCCTGGAGCCAATGCTGCCCCCTTCCGGCGATCCAGCCCTTGTTTTGCAGCGCATTTTTCCCGATTTGTGTTTGGTGGGGCAATCTTGCACGGTCAGCCCAACTCTAATTCAGCGTCATACTACGGGTCTTAGCGATCGCAGCATCTATTACATCCGGTTGTTTGATCACCACAGCAAGCTGCTGGCGTTTTCTCCCAATCACCCCCTTCAACTGCCCAACACACTCCTATCGACCACCTGGCAAACTATCAACACATCCAACGGAATCCGCTACCGTCAATTCACAACGATTCTGCATAGTGCTGGTAACCACAGCCTTGCCGGACACAGCCATGACTCCTGGGGCTACTTACAAGTTGGGCGTACATTGACTGCTTTAGATGCGGAAACCAGGCGCATTCAATGGATTTTGGCGATCGGACTGCCCGTTGCGTTGGGGGTTGTGATGGTTTCTAGTTGGTGGTTGTCAGGACTGGCAATGCAACCGATTTATCAGTCCTACCAACAGCAACAACAATTCACGGCTAATGCGGCCCATGAGTTGAGATCGCCCCTTGCTAGCTTGCTGGCTACCGTAGAGGCCATGATCCGGATTCCTGATCTCGATCAAACTCAGATACAGACAATGCTGCCTACGGTCGAACGCCAAGGACGGCGCTTAAGTGTCTTGATCAAAGATTTACTCTTACTCGCCAATCTTGAACACGATGCATCGACAGGATCTTGGCAACTTTGCTGTCTTAATGATTTAGTGAATGACTTGACCGAGGAGTTCTTGGAGTTGGCGATCACGGCTGATCTTCGCTTAACCAGTCAGGTTTCTCTCCATACCCTTGATGTGATGGGTCATGAATCGCAACTTTATCGTCTAGTGTCCAACCTGATTGCGAATGCCATTCAATACACACCTGCTGGGGGTCATGTAGAAATTAGTCTGGAATCTCACAACCGTCTGGCTGTGATTGCTGTCAAGGATACGGGGATCGGCATTCCCACTGATCAGCAAAAACGTATTTTCGATCGCTTTTATCGCATCAAGCGAGATCGTGCCCGGAATACAGGTGGGACAGGTTTGGGGTTAGCCATTGCTCAAGCGATCGCTCAAGGCCACCAAGGAACCATCCAAGTCCAGAGCGAACTTGGAAAGGGCAGTCTTTTTACTGTGTGTTTGCCCTTGAAGGCTTACACAAAGGTTCCTTGATTTGCTTCCTGCCTTGGAGCTAAATCTTCTGTATTGCTCTCCCCCAACAGGTTCTCAAAATGCTGCAAAAACGCTTGGTAAAACTAGACAACAAGTTTGATAGTTGGCTGGCTTACTAGGTAACCGGTCAACACCTACTTTAGAACCAGAGGAAAAGCAAGTTACCTTAGTTTTAGACTTCACGCTGCTAAAGGCTCAGGCCAATCCAAACAAAGGGAACTCCGACTAAATTGCCAACGACGATAAATATGCCACCCATGATATAAAAGAACCAACGGTCGTCCTGTTGAACCTGGAGGCTAGATTGCTCTAGATTGTTCACAAAGGCATTGATTTGGTCTACGATCTCTGCTTTATTCTCTTGACCGGATGCAAACGTAGAGGTGAGCGGCAACGCCTTTTCTTTCGTAATAATAACTATCCGATATAGGTTACTAGTAGAGCGAGTTGAAGATTCTAACTCAGCTCCTTGAAGTTGATTAACGGGAAAGTCTTGAAGTGTTTTTTCCCAGGATAGGGGGCCTTGTTTTGCCTTTAGGGTACAGAGTCCTTGGGTGGGTTCTTCCCGTTGGCAGGTTAAGGTTTGGGCTGAGGCCAGTAGTACAAAGGGCCAGCCGATTAGATTAAATACCACTAGCACGCCTAAACCAATCAGCAGAAAGGTTCTGTCAAAGCCTTTGAATGCGTCATCATCTGGCAAACGGGAATTTTTCATGGGTCAGCTTCATAATCAGGGTCAGGGATGGTTAAATTCAGCGGAGCAGCCACCTAAGCTGTTGGCATCAGCAAGACCGTGGCGAGGATGTTCTTGCATGTAAGCACGTTAGTTTTACTCTAATTCGATCAGGTGAGGAAGTCCTAGGATAGAGAACAGTTTTTGATGGGGTTGAGGTTGAATGCATAGCTTTATTCCACCGGATCGGTTTTTTGCCTATCTGACCTGGACTGAGATCCAGGCCATGCCTGATAAGGAGAATGTCGTCATCATTCAGCCAATGGGGGCGATCGAGCAACATGGGCCGCACTTACCGTTGATTGTCGATGCTACGATCGCCGTTTCCGTATTAGGCAAAGCCCTAAATAAACTTGATCCAGCGATTCCCGCCTATGCTTTACCCCCCTTGTACTACGGTAAGTCGAATGAGCACTGGCATTTTCCAGGAACTATTACCCTGAGCACTCAAACTTTGCTAGCAACCTTGATGGAAGTGGCAGAGAGTGTGTATAGAGCTGGATTTCGGAAACTCGTATTCATGAATGCCCACGGCGGACAGCCCCAAATTGTGGAGATTGTGGCCCGTGATCTGCATGTCCAATACCCAGACTTCAGAGTGTTTCCCCTGTTTGTTTGGAAAGCCCCCCATAATGCCAAGGAACTCTTTACCCCCCAAGAATTAGAGCTAGGCATCCATGCTGGAGATGCCGAGACAAGTTTACTGCTATCGGTGCTGCCCGATCAGGTGAAGATGGAGGCTGCTGTAACCGAGTACCCCCCGGAGCTACCCCATCCGACCTTACTTAGTATCGAAGGAAAACTTCCCTTTGCTTGGGTAACGAAAGACCTGAGCCAAAGCGGGGTAATTGGGGATGCCACGACCGCCACTAAGGACAAGGGCGATCGCCTCCTAGAATCTGTCTCCGATGGCTGGGTGCAGGTCATCCAGGATATTTATCGGTTCCAGCCGCCGCAGGCTTAACCCTTATGGGCTGCCATTCTCTCTTACAAGGATGACGCGATGTGCAACTTAAAATCCCCACCCTACGCCTTCGGCAGGCTGCGCCAACGGTAAGCCAGCTACATCCCCTAGCCCCTTCTCCCAGAGCGGGAGAAGGGGAACCGATCCGAGACTTAGCCCCTCTCCCTGCTTGGGCTACGGTGTATCCACAAATCCTGTCAGCCCCCCACCCCCCCAATTCTGGGGGGCTAGTCACGGATCA
>JAYKHH010000011.1:0-4353 GCA_035285265.1 Leptolyngbyaceae cyanobacterium
AAGAGTTTTATGAGTGTGAGTGTGAATTCGCATGGTGGGCATGGAGTAGCGATCGCCCGCCCTCAGAATTAAGACCCCGCAATGGCTCCGAAGCCAACCCTCGCGATCCCAGAGATTTGTAAGCAGCTATCTTGAGAGAGGAGGGGAATAAATTTTATTTCTTGAATAGGGAGCCGTGCAATGCAGTCAGTGACTCATCAAAAGCAACAAAATCTCTATGACCAGGATTTTTTTGGTTGGACAGAAGAAATAGTCAGACTGTTGAAATCACAACAATGGCATGAATTGGACTTAGAAAACCTCATCGAGGAAGTGGTGGACTTGGGCAAAAGTCAACAACGAGCGTTACAAAGTTCTCTGAGATTGGTGTTGATGCATTTGCTCAAGTGGCAATATCAGCCTGAGCGACGGAGCCATAGTTGGGAAGTCACCATCACTCGTGAACGGCTCAATCTAGATGAATTACTGCAAGAGAGTCCCAGTTTGCAGCGTTTTCTCCAAGATGATCAATGGGTCAATGCGACCTACCAGCGATCGCGGCGAGAAGCAATGGTGGAGACAAGTTTAGGAGAAGAAATTTTTCCAAGCACCTGTCCCTTTACTACTGCTGAGATTGTAGACCTAGACTTCTATCCTGATTCTGAAGAAGCGTCATTCTCACCGGAATCAGCAGAAACTTGAACTAAACCTTAGCTTGGCGTTGAAGGGGATCACTTCTGCTCAGAAGCTGTTTGAAAAGTCTCTACCCCCCTGCATCTGCCCCCTTTTAGCTCCCTTTTGGCCCCCAATTCTGGGGGACTTTGAAAATTTCCGGCTCCGGTTCCCCCCAGCATTGGGGGGTTAGGGGGGCTAGGAAGGCTATCGGAATGAAGATCAGGACTTCTCAAACAAGTTCTCAGTTATTGACCTGAATTGGAGTTCTTACTGGGATTCAGCGAAAACCGAAAATCAGACCCTTCTACCATTACCTCACCGATCGCCGTCTGAATGTAAAGCTTTCCATCCCGAAACTGCACCACGTTACTAAAATCCACCTGGGGTGTTTGAGCAGGTTGCTGAACTCGGTTCCCCAGTTCAGGAGGTTGAGATTTCCTGGGAGGCGGTGCATCCGCCTGTAACCGAGTATTTGCGGGCAATGGGGGTGGCCCCCCCGGTGCATGACCTCGGTTTCCTGGTTCAGGATTAGGGCGAGGTCTTCTAGGCGGTGGCGCAGGCGGTGGCAACTGAGAATCTGTTGACTGGGATGTATCTGAGTTAACTGCTTGCCCCTCACCACTTGCAGGGGTTGGTGTTTGCCGGAGCCGAGAGTGATCAACCTTGGAATTAGGCTCTGATTGATCTTCAGAGCGTCGCAGCCAAGGTACTTGGGCAGAACCTTCCAGCACCACCTCAGAGAGCAACGTTTTAATAAAAACTGTACCCTGACTTACCTTGATGTCTCGAATGGGATACCACTTGTCCTGGCTGAAGATCAGCAGATCAAGCTGAATAGAATTACTGTTGTAATTCCGCTGACGCACCCACCATTCTTTCCAGAGCATCCGAGCTTCTGTGTAGTTCATCTGGTAGCCCGCAGGAATCGCATAGTGCTCATATTTCACCAATCCCTGAGTGTCTGCGTAGTTGACGGGGACAAACCCCGCATCTATGACAACCTGATGGGCCAGAATCCAAAATTGAGACTGTTGCTTAAGCGATAAGGTACGGACTTTATTGACCGTTTTAAGGGTGGCAATGACCCCTTCCTTGCGGGCTAAGAGTTGGAGCGCGTCAAACGTTGCTTCTACTCGTAAATTTTGGTTGGATAGCAGGGATCCTTCTTCTGTGACAAACTTCTGGATCAAAGTTTTGTCATCAAGTTTTCGCAACGGCAACGCATCATCAGAAAGACTCATAGTAGAAATATCCTACGATGACCACAAGTATTAAGGACTCAATAGCTTGCAGAAATGGGGCTCAGCTTATAAAGACTCAAAGAATTGTTGGGAATTCTATCAACCTTTCACAAGTCAGTACTATAAAGTGTAACCCTGCTTACACCCCCGAAGATAAGTAATTATACTTGAATCTTTGTGATAATTACATAAAGCCATGAGCAAATAGGCACATCCAGTAGACCTGAATTACACATGGATTGTGTCTTAGTAGCTACATCGGTTGCCTATTGAGAGAGGGAGATTGCCCTCCACCTCTCAACCCGTGACTTATTCCTGGCAAGAGCCTGAATCTTCAAAGTATTCAGAAGTAAAGTTACCGTGTAATCCATAGGGTATATGGTGCTTCAGGTGTAGACGCGCTAGGGGTGGTTGATGCAGATCTCGCCCATCCAAAATCACGACATCTGAGCGATCGCGGGCAGCATCATAAATCAGGGAAATCACCCAACCGTCATCCTCTGCAACGGAGTTGGGTCGAGGCACAAATACTGGCTCACCGACAAAACCACGAGGGGCAGCACTCCACAGTTGCCTTTCTCCAGAGGTGAGATCCAGCTTGAGAATTGCCTGCAAGGGAGCATTTCCCTGGGGAGCATGGGCCGCTCCAATATAAACGTAGCGATGAGGTTGACCCACGTAATCAGGATGAACGACTGGAAATTCACAACAGCGACTTTCGAGTAGTTGCCGCTCTACGGTTTGAGTATTCAGATTCAAATTAAAGCGCCAGAGTTGACCCTCAGATAAAGCTGAAAAATCAGTGTTTCGGTAATCTTCTCCTGGTTCAACCTCCGGTAAGGCTGCGTAACACACCGAGTCAATCGCCAATTCATTCAGGTTGCGTTCAAAGGCATTGGCGTGGTGGAACACAAACCCAGATTGGGTTTCTAACACTTTCATGGCCTGGGAAGGATCGCGAGGAATTACCAAGATTTGGGTGGGTTTGTCAGGCTGGAACTTCACGCACTCTCCCGCTCCCCGCAATCCTAGGGCAAAGGGGAAGGGATTAAAGCTAACCGCATTTTGGAAGAATAGGCAGTAGTGGGGGGTAATGGCAAAGTCATGGATAAACGCAAATCCGGGAACGTTGCGGGTCTGCTGCTGAACCGTAGTGCCACTTTCGTCTAACTCATAAATTGTGATTTTGGTTGAAAGACCGGGCTGAATCGCAAAGTTAACGAGACGTGAGGCGTCCCCCTGTTCCCCTGCATTGCGGTCAATGCGGGGATGGGCCGCAAAGGGTGAACCGGGCTGCAAAACCCCATCTAGTAAGTCAATGCCTTGGGTTTCTAGGGTATGGGGGTCAAGGCGATGGGGTTCGGCTGCTTCCCAGAGCGCCAGGAGTTTGCCACCCCAATAGATGACCTGGGTATTAGCAATATTCTTGAGCTTGAAGTCAAAGGCATTGGCCAGCCATCCCCCCGCTTTCTGGGTGCCAAACACGCCACGGTAAAGGATTTTACCTGCTGCCTGCTCCTCCACGTAGCCCTGAGTTCGGACAAACCGATTGCGAAAGTGGGCACGTCCTTGGGAAAAGGCGATCGCACACACCATGCCATCGCCATCAAAGGGATGGTGAATGCGTTCACCGTTGATATCCAGCAACCCAGGGCCGTTGCGAAACAGAGTTCCCTGCAATTCCAGGGGAATTTGTCCTTCTATCTCATCAATCCAATAATCAAATTCCTGGGGTTGAGAGCGGTATCCTTGCTGCCAGTCTTGAGTGTTGTAGGAGAGGGTATTGGGCGTGGTGTTTTGGAGCGTATTTTGCATGGTTAACGAACTATCTAAGGAACAGGTTGCCAAGCGGGCACTTCATCGGTAGAGGTGAGATGGGTCTCAGGGGATTGAATGGATTCATGGGTCGTCGGCAGCCATCCCAGAAAAGGTAAGGGTAGCAAGGTACTGAGATTCGTTAGGAGCACTAACAGCCACAGGGCATCAAAATTATGTTCATTAATGCCTAACCAATGCATCATCACGGCCCCCAGTTCGTAGGACAATAACCCGGCCAAATTACTAACTGACATCAGCAGGGCAAATAACGTGGCTTCAATACCAGGGGGACATAAACGAGCCGCCAAGATTAGTACAGGCATGTAGGCGATCTGCCCCATGACTGTCAAAATCAAACTATCGCCCAGGCTGAACCAGTGGTCATCAATTCCGAGGGCACGATTCGCATGGGTAACCAAGATCAGCATGGTCATTCCCAACAAAGCCGATAGCACAGTAGACCAGCCAAACAGCTTACGAAAGGAACTTGCTTTCAAAAATCGTTGAAAAATCCACACGCCCAATAAGGAGGCGACGCTGGTTACAAGTCGAACTCGCCCTAGAAACTCTGGTTCAAATCCCAGTTCGTTGGTACTGAAAAAGAAAAACGCAGATTCCGCCGTCGGGGTGGCTTGCCAAA
>JAYKHH010000012.1:0-4559 GCA_035285265.1 Leptolyngbyaceae cyanobacterium
CCCTGTATTTTTTGGAGAATAGCCCACTGCGTCCGCTCTGGAATGATTGAGCAGCGCTAAATTCAGGATTACCTCTAGGAGGTGCAGCGTGATTACTAAAACGATACGGAATGATAGCTCAGCCAACCGAGCAATTCAGGTGTTGGTAGTAGAAGATGAGCGGGTAGTTGCTAGAGATCTGCAGGATTGCTTAACTAGCCTAGGCTACTCAGTCCCTGCGATCGCAAGTTCTGGTGCTGAGGCGATTGAGCGGGCCAGCCAACTCCGTCCTGATTTAGTCTTGATGGATATTCGGCTTCAAGGCGAAATGGATGGTATACAGGCCGCAGAACGCATTTGGAATCACCTCCACATTCCCATCATTTACTCAACAGGTTATTCTGATCCCCATACCCTGAATCGCGCTAAAACCACGGCACCGTTCGGATACATCCTCAAGCCTGTGGAAGAACGGGAACTTTATGTGGCGATAGAAACTGCCCTCCAACGTTTTCAATTGGAAACTGCCTTACAACAGCGCGAACAATGGCTGACCCGTATCCTCAGTCAGATGGGCGATGGCATTATCGTAGTGGATACCCAAGGGAGCGTGAAGTTTCTCAACCTTACTGCTGAAGCCCTAACTGGATGGCGGCAGGAAGATGCTTTAGGTCGCCCCGTATCCGATATCTTCCAACTTGTTCATGAACCCACAACTCTGCTCCCCAATTCAGCGGTTGAGGCTCTCAGAACTGGTACTCGCGTCTACTTGACCGATAAGACCGTGCTGGTGAGCAAAACAGGCACCCCGATTCCAATTTCGGATAGTGCAGTTCCCTTCCGAGATGATACGGGCGTGATCAACGGGGTGATGCTGGTCTTTCGAGAAGTGGCAGAGCAACGACTGACAGATGGAATTGGACGACAGATTCTCAATGGGATGTCCTTTGAACACTGCGATCGCCAGCGGCTAGAGGCCGCCCTACACGCTAGCGAAGCCAAATTTAGACGTTTGGTGAATGCCAACTTTATGGGCGTTTTTGTAGCCAATGTACAGGGGATTGTAGAAGCAAACGATGTCTTTTTAGAAATGCTTCACTATACGCAGGCAGATCTGGCAGCGGGCAAGATTCGTTGGCAGGATATGGCACCAGAAGCGTATATTAATTTAGATCAACCCGATCTACCCGCCATTGAAGTCTCAGGAGATCTAACACCCTTTGAAAAAGAATATATTCGCAAGGATGGCAGCCGAGTTTTATTGCTAATGGGTGTAGCCCTGCTAGAACCTTCTCCACTCACCTGGGTTTGCTTCGTGGTGGATTTAACAGAACGCAAACAATTGGCAGTAGAGCGAGAAAAACTTTTGCAACAGGAGCAATACGCACGAGAACAAGCTGAAGCCTCTCATCGAATTAAGGATGAAATTTTTGGGATGCTATCCCATGAATTGAGAACCCCCTTAACTCCTATCCTAGGGTTTTCGCAGCTTCTTCGGACAGTTCAGCTTAATCCAAAAGACACCCATCAAGCTTTAGATACTATTGAGCGGAGTGCCAACTTGCAAGTTCAACTCATTAAAGATTTGCTGGACAGCTCTGACCTGTGGTACGGGAAAATAGTGCTGAATGCCCATCCCATTAATTTAGTGACTGTCCTAGAAGCAGCCTTAGCAACGGTGCGCTTATCCGTTGAAGCAAAATCTATCCAGCTTCATACCTTCCTAGATGCCACGGGAGTACAGGTCATCGGTGATCCGGCACGATTGCAACAAGTTCTGTGGCACCTCCTAGCTAATGCGGTCAAGTTTACGCCTGCTGGAGGACGAGTAGAAGTTCGATTAGAGCCACTCGGTTCCTTTGCTCAAATCCAAATCAAGGACACTGGCAAGGGAATTAGCCCTGATTTTCTACCCTTTGTGTTTGAGCACTTTCGCCAAGCTGACAGCAGCACAACTCGTAAATTTGGGGGGTTGGGGCTAGGGTTATCGCTCTCGCGACATCTCATTGAACTGCATGGCGGAACGATTCAAGTTGCAAGTCCAGGGGAGGGACTGGGAACTACGTTGACCGTACAACTGCCCCTACAGTCGTTAATGATTTTGAACCAGTGATACGTCAGTTCGACGAAAGGGCTTTTAGGAGGTTGTCGCTCCGCGACAACCTCCTAAAAGCCCTATTTTGCGTGCGCGAAGCGCACGCAAAATAGGGCTATCGAATTCACGTAGTGATGGGTGGGTAATTGGGTACTTTATTTTCGCGCTAGTCCCTTACCCTGCATCTTTGCATTACTCAAGTCTCGCGCTGATAACTACGATAGAATTGGCTGTTATGAGAGTGTCCCTTGGATGACAATCGCAGATGTCTAACATCTTCGTAATCTCAGAGCATATTGAAATCACTCCAGGTGTATGTGGAGGGAAGCCTCGCATTGCTAGACATCGAATTAGAGTGCAGGATATTGTGATTTGGCACGAACGGATGGGTTTATCTCCTGACGGAATTGTTTATCATTATCCCAGCATCACCTTAGCGGATGTGTATTCTACGCGATGTGCAACTAAATCAAAACGCCCTCACCCCAACCCCTCTCCCAAAAAGGGCTACGGTGTCTACACACCTCCTCTCAGCCCCCCAACCCCCCAATTCTGGGGGGCTTCCGGATCAAAGTCCCCCAGAATTGGGGGATTTAGGGGGCCAAAAGAACCTGAAACACAAAACAAAAGACCTATGTATACACGGTAGCCCAAAAAGGGAGAGGGGCTAAGAAACGGTTCGATTCCCCTTCTCCCGCTCTGGGAGAAGGGGCTAGGGGATGTAGCTGGCTTCCCGCAGGGTGGGTAGATCTAAGTGGCACATCGCGTGTATTCTGCATTAGCGTATTATCACGATCACCGAGATGAGATCAGGCAACAAATTGAAGAGGGAGAGTCTTTTGTGAGAGAAGTACAGGCTCAAACTCCTTCACTCCTCCAGCAGAAACTAAAGAATTGGAATGGCACTCAACATCCAATTTCATCTCGATGAGAATGTCAGTAATGCTATCGCAGAGGGGTTACATCGCCGTGAAGTTGATGGGACTACCACACCAGAAGTAAAATTAATCGCTGCATCAGATCAAGAGCAGTTAGCTTTTGCTTTGTCTCAGAATTGGGTGATTTTCACTCACGATGATGACTTTGTGGTACTCCATCGACGTGGCATTACCCGGCATTATTTACTGTAATCAGAATCACCGCTCGATTGGGGAAATTTTGAGTAGTTTAATTCTCATTTGGGAGGTACTTGAGCCAGAAGCGATGAGAAATCAGCTTGAGTTTCTCTAAAAATTTTCATTCAATGAAAAATTGCTAAGACGTAAAATTCAGGGAGAAGTGTAGATAAATTGCTGCTTCAAAATTTTCAACCCTTTCAAACCTTCAATGACCTTGCCGCGATCGCTACAACTCCTCAAGGCGTTAACAGACTCCAACCCCTCTGTCAGGCCCAGGGAATTCCACTTTGGGTTCCTGAATCCTTAGCAGGTAATGCATTCACCCAGGTTTATCCCGGTTCCCTCAAGGAGCATCTCGCCCAACTCTGGCCACACAACCAAGGTTTGATTTTCTGTTTGGCAACGGGCGCAGTGGTGCGCCTGATTGCGCCGCTGCTCCAGCACAAATCGACCGATCCGGCAGTTGTGGTCATCGATGAAGCTGGTCAATTTGTGATTAGCCTCTGTAGTGGACACCAAGGAGGAGCCGATCGCTTGGCAGGGGCGATCGCGCACCAAATCGGTGCAACTCCAATCCTGACGGGGGCAAGTAATGGCTTAGACCTACCAGGAATTGATGTATTGGGTGTGCCCTTTGGATGGCAAAAAGGTACGGGGGATTGGACGGGCGTGAGTGCAGCCATCGCACGGCAAGACCCTGTGCAGGTGATTCAAGAAGCAGGATCTACTCTGTGGCAAACTCATTTACCAGAAAATCATCCCTTTCAGTTTGGCTTTCCTGAGCATACGGCAACCACCCAACCAGACAACCTAACCCCTGCTGCTAGGATTTGGATCAGCCCCATCCAACGGCAATTTGCCCCGGAGTCTAACTTGCCCAAGGTGCAGTGGCATCCCAGAGTTCTATGGGTGGGGATTGGATGTGAGCGAGGTAGCTCTCAGCAATTGATCGAGACGGCCATCCAAACTGTTTGTCAGAAACATCATCTAGCTGTGGAGGCGATCGCTGGGATTGCCACGATTGACTTAAAAGCGGATGAAGTAGGGTTGGTAGAACTCTGCCGACAACGGCACTGGCCGCTGCGGTGTTTCTCCGCCGCAGTCCTCCAGACGATAGAAGTCCCCAACCCCTCCCCAGTCGTGGCCGCCGAGGTCGGTACCCCCAGTGTGGCCGAAGCCGCTGCTTTGTGTGCTATTGCAGAGGATGTAAGCCAGCCTCAAGAGCCAGAAATCGAGAAAGATCGCCTGAATCCAAAATCCAAAATCCAAAATCCAAAATCGCTCCGAGTCTCCAAACAAATCTTTCGTCTTCCCGATCAATCGGGAGCGGTGACTGTTGCGATCGCCCAAGCTGCCCAGGAATACAC
>JAYKHH010000013.1:0-11570 GCA_035285265.1 Leptolyngbyaceae cyanobacterium
AGGCGAAATTATGCTGCTCAGGAATTGGATCAGAGAAAAGACCTTGGCATTTTTCTTAGAGCTAGAGAAAGCACTTTCACCAGAATTTCAAGCTCTACCCTTAGGTGAACGGTTACAACAAGCTGGATTAGTGGAACCCACGGATATTGCAAAGGCACTCAGAGATCAGAAACAACTCCGGGGCAAATTCGGACAGATCTTGGCTCTCAATCGAGTGATTCGACCTGCCACAGCGGATTACTTTGCCCAACTCTAACGGGTGGTTGCTGAATGATATCCCGAACAGGTGACTTCAAGATTGTCTGAGGGCGTGGCACTGCCATGCCCCTACAAGAGTGATCCTTATCTATCAGCAATGACCTCTAGCTGAACTATACAAATTCAGTCTGGTTTAGCCCGCTTGCTTCTGAACCAGAGTTGCTTCTGGTTCCCATGCCCAGAGCACGACTCCTCGCGCTATCCGAGTCAGAATCACAGAATCGCCACTTGCCAATAACCGTTGGGCTACACGCTCTGCTGCCTCCAAACTGGGGAAGGATTTCACAAAACTGTAAAATTGCTTGCGATAGGCGATCGCAGGAACCGGACGATCAAGATCAGGCACCTGGGCATGGCAACGTTTGACAGTACTTACATCCAGAGTTAGGGGTGTCATAGTGAGGTCTTCCAAAGGAGTTGAGGAGGTTGCGTAGATAGACATGAACGATTGAGAAGAATGATTGAGGTAAGAAATCCAGACACTTTCAGGTTTAGGTCAGGCATCTTGGCTTGCTTGCTTCACTCTGCTACTTCAGCAACTGGTTACATTTAAGTATCTGAGAATGAGAGTTGATGCTCGCCTCTTTGTAAATAAATGTAACACAACGTTAATCATTTACAGCAATGATTTGATCGGCATTCTTCCGTGATCTAGATCACTTCTGGAACCCATTGAACGTGAATCCGATAACCCTTTCGTCGAACTGATGTCATTGAAGGTTTAGGGACGATAAAACACCTTACCCCTTTGTTCATAGGGTATTCCGGTCTTTCTTCGCAAGTATTCCAGTCTGCTGAGTCCTGACTCCTTCACCCTCCGAGACAGATTCGAGTAATTAACCTGATGTTTCTCGCACAGCTCCCGTAAGGTGAGCCATTCCGGTTTAACAGAAGTCTGCTGAGTAGGTTCAGATTCTAGGGTTGATGAAGGAATCTTGAGAGGGGAGGATGGTAGGGTGTCAGGGAGATGCGTCTCCTGGGTGCTCTCTTCTGTGCCTGTGTCATAATCCCAGTGCCCCATAACCCCATAATCATCGGGCATCTCCTGGGAATTGTCAGGAATACAGACAAGGGATGGAGGTTTTGCCTGATAGCTTTCCCGATTGGCTACCAGGCTGCGGACTTTTCCAGGTCGGAGATCAAGCAAGCTATTTGAGCTGCGAGTGGTGAGATTGCATTTTGAATACGGTGATTGATCCGTTCATCTAGCTCGTCTCGATTCCCCTTTCCTCGATTCCCCTTTCCTCGATTCCCCTCTAAGTATTCTTGAACGTAATGGTTGAGCAAGGTTGAGGCATTCGTACCGTTAGCCTTAGCTTTAGCCTGAAATATCTCCCATGTAGTCGCTTCACATTGAAATTTAGCTAGTACCTTGCCTGGTTTTACCTTGTCTGCCATGAGCCCGCTGAAAATCTATACGTCTAGATAGCTTATCAGTTCACTACTACGAGGATATACAGCTTTGGCAATGAGTAGAGAACAACATGAACCTAACACCCCTGGGTATAGAGGCATCGCACTGCCATACCTCTGACAGCCCTACCCCGAATAACAGTGGGTTAATTGAGGTTAAGCTTAGCAGTACAGGTTAGCCAAAACCGCTACTTCAGAAATAATTTTGCGGTTTAGGATGCAGGTGCTCTGTATATACTTAATATCTTCAGCAACACTGGGTTCTCAGCCATCATGATTGCAACGGTACGAGCACAACTCAAGAATTTTCTCATTGCAGGAATACTTCTGTTCGGGGTTATAGAGGTGACTCCTGTTAAAGCCCAATTTGTCGCTCCTGCTGCTGATAATGACACTGGCACACAGGTTAATATTCAAAACAATGGGCTAGAAGCCACCATTGACGGTGGGATGTTATCGAGTGATGGTGCTAACTTGTTCCACAGCTTTCAGCAGTTTGGGCTTAATGCTGATCAAGTTGCCACCTTTCTTGCTAACCCCTCCATTCAAAACATTCTAGGGCGAGTCGTCGGGGGAACTCCTTCGGTGATTGATGGGCTAATCCAGGTGAGCGGTAGTGGCAACCCTAACCTGTACCTCCTCAACCCCGCCGGAATGATCTTTGGCCCCAATGCCAGTCTCAATGTGCCTGCTGCATTTATGGCTAGCTCTGCCAATGCTTTAGGATTTAGCAGTGGCTGGTTTAATACGGTGGGCGCAAATAATTATGCTCAACTCTCCGGTTCACCGACGGACTTTGCTTTTTCTACAGCCCAACCTGGTGTGATTCTTAATGCTGGATCTCTCAGCGTTACCGAAGGACAGCATTTACACTTGAGCGGCGGTTGGGTGATTAATACGGGTACCTTAGAGGCTCCTGGGGGAACGATTACCATCGCTGCTGTTCCGGGAAATCAACTGGTGCGAGTGAGCCAAGCCGGAAGTTTGCTGAGTCTAGATTTGCCCGTGGCGGATCAAGCAACTCTGAGTAGTCCAGGGCAACCGATTACGGCTCTATCGTTGCCAGATCTTCTGACGGGCGGGCATATCCCAACCCCGGATGCGATCGCGATCGACGCAGAGGGTGTTATTAAACTCGTGAGCACCCAGCAGCCGATCTCAGACCAGCCAGGAACGATTGCGTCTAGTGGCTTCATCCTCGCTGACTCTGACGGTGGTATGGGTGGCAATATCACCTTACTGGCAGATGGGGACATGACTCTAGGCGGGATCGTCGGTTCCTACGGTCTGACAGGGGGTGGAAGTGTGAGCTTAACCAGTCTCAATGGATCTATCTCAGTAGACTGGATTGACTCTTTTTCTACGGATGATGGATCAGGAGGGGACATCACCCTACAAGCTTTCCAGGATTTGAGTGTTAACTATCTTTCCTCCTATGGTTGGACAGGAGGCGGAAACCTGAGTTTAACCAGCGAGACGGGAGCTATCTCGGTCGGTGCGATCGACTCTTATTCGGATGTAGGTTCAGGGGGAGACATTACCCTGAACGCCTCTCAGGACTTGAGTGTTAACTATCTTTCCTCCTACGGTTGGACAGGAGGCGGAAACCTGAGTTTAACCAGCCAGACGGGGGCGATCTCCGTGGGCTGGATTGATTCTTATTCGGATGCGGGTTCAGGTGGGAACATCACCCTACACGCCTCTCAGGATTTGAGTATCAGTGATCTCTCATCCTATGGCTGGTCAGGGGGTGGCGCGGTGTCTCTCCTCAGCACTCAAGGATCGATTGATACGAGTGGGGGGATTATTGGCTCTTACTCTGATATTGGCAATGCAGGTAGTGTAAATTTAGAGGCTTCAGGAAATATCACGACTGGATATATCCAAACCTATACCTTTGGCGATGACAGTACGACGGGGGGAAACATTACCCTGACTAGTCATAATGGTTTGATTAATACAACCCTGGGGGATCTGTCCTATGAAGCGGCCATTACTGATGATGCAGATATTGCTTCCCCTGAGATCGCCAACCTATTTCAAAACGAGCTTGCCAACCTAGATGCCTATGCTCCTGATGGGACAGGGGGAACGATTAACCTTTCTGCACCCCTAGGCATTACGACGAGTCATATTAGTTCCTTTGGTGGGGTTGGGAGTGGGAATGTCTCCCTCTTCAGTAGCCAAGGTGATATCAATACCGGGGTGATTTTCTCGGTCACGCAGACAGAGACAGGGGGAAATATCAGTGTACAAGCCAATCAGGGCAGTGCAACGATTCAACATATTGCCACCTATTCTACCCAGGGGATTGGGGGGACGGTTGGGGTACAAGCTGGGGGAGCGATCGCCCTCAACAATGTGGCTTCCTTTGGCAATCAACAAAGTGGCAATGTCGTTCTGAGCAGTACAGGCGGTAGCATCAATACGGGCTTTGTGAAGACGGTGGCACCCAGCGGTACAAGCGGCAGCATCAAATTCAATACCTTTTCCATTGGTGGCGATATTCAAACGGCCAACCTGACATCGGCTGGAGGATTCGGCTCTCAGAATATTACGGTTGTGGCAGCCAACGGCTCAATTATTACGGGTGATCTTGCCAGCTTAGGTGGGGAGGGGCAAGGAGGAGGTATCTCTGTGGAGGGAAAAGGAAACGTAACGACGGGCAATATCACTGCAACAGGGGCACTCGGTAGTGGCGACATTACCCTGATCAGTCATCAAGGACAGGTGCAAACGGGTGCTCTCTATACGCGCACTGGACGCATTGATATCAAGACCGCAGCAGGTTCCATCTTGTCTCAGGTCAATGCTGCCTCCAGAACTGCCAGTCAGGCAGTCGCTCAGCTAGAAGAAGATCGCGGTCGAGAGTTTAGTAATCATTTTGGCCCTTCCTTCCAGCGTAAAGCTTTGACGACGGCAGAGATCCGCCAAACCTTGGTCAATATTGCTCGGCAAACGGGCGATCGCTCCGCTGTCGTATACGTTAATTTACCTGTAACCCAAACCAAACAAGTCAAATCCGCAACTGGCAGCCCTAATGCTAGTAAGGAAAATAGGGGCGAAGAACTAGAGCTAATTGTCTTTACCCCCGATCGCGAACCCGTTCGCATTCCGATTCCGGGCGTAACCACTCAACGGGTGTTGCAGGTGGTCAACGAATTTCGCGGTAACCTGATCACCTCCCTGCGTCGCCATAATACCCGCTATCTACAACCATCCCAACAACTGTATGAATGGCTGATTGCTCCCCTTGAGTCTGAACTCAAAGCCCATCAAATCAACACGATTCTGTTTTCAATGGACAGTGGTTTGCGGAGTCTACCGATCGCCGCGCTCCATGATGGTAAGCAGTACCTCGTAGAAAAATATAACCTGGCTTTGGTGCCCACCATTAGTTTGGTCAATCCAGAGTATCGCTCCTTGGCAGATGCCCAAGTCTTAGCTATGGGGGCGAGCAATTTTACAGATCTTGAGCCACTGCCTGCGGTTCCGGCGGAAGTAGGGCTGATTACCCAGATTTGGAAGGGGAGTACCTTCCTCAACGAAGACTTTACTCGTCCTCAGCTTGTCCAAAAACGACAAACCTATCCCTATCCGATTATTCACTTAGCGACCCATGCCGAATTTAATCCAGGGTCAGTGCAAAACTCTTATATCCAGTTGTGGAACGAGAAACTGCGCCTCGACCAAATTCAACAACTGGGCTGGAATAATCCCCCTGTGGAATTGTTGGTTTTATCTGCCTGTCGCACGGCGATCGGCAATCCCCAGGCAGAGTTAGGATTTGCAGGTTTATCCGTAGCTTCGGGCGCAAAAACAGCCCTTGCCAGTCTTTGGAGTGTGAGTGATGAGGGCACCTTCTCATTGATGACGGAATTTTATCAGCAGTTGCGGTCTGCCAAGGTCAAAGGCGCTGCCCTGCGTCAAGCCCAGTTAGCCATGTTGAGCGGCAAACTTCAGATTCAGCAGGGTCAACTTCGAGGGTCAAGCACCCGTGGTGCTGTGGCCTTGCCTGCAGAGCTCGCGACTCTCACCAATACGAATCTGGCTCATCCCTACTACTGGTCAGGTTTTACACTGATTGGCAGTCCTTGGTAAAAGATTTGATTTTTTGGAGATTGGGCAAATATTAATCTCCGGTTTGGTCACACCGTTAGAAATGGGCAGGAGAGAACTTAGGATGAGCGCGTTAAAAACCAACTTTTCAACCTACGTCAGTCGTAAAACCTTAGGAACTGGACTCTCCTTAATCTTGCTGCTGACAGGGGGACTCTTTCCGGCTCTGGCCCTGCAATTTCCGCCCACTAAAGGACGGGGTGCCCCTTCCAGAACCGTAGGTGGAGGAACGCGGGATGGCTCGTCCTGCTTAGCGTCTAATAAAACCTCCCTAACAGCGATCGCACCGGATAACAACATCGGTACTACAGCTACCGACAATCCTACTTTTTTCTGGTACGTACCCCAAACCACTGCCACAACCGCTGAGTTTTTCATGATGGATGACCAGTACCAGGAAGTTTATCTACAGGCCATTGATTTGCCCAGTAAAGCCGGGATTGTCAAAATTAAGCTACCTCCTGCGGTTAAATTACAACCCCATAAAACCTACCGATGGGAATTTGCCGTGGTGTGTGATCCCCAAGACCGCACCCGCGATCGCCTCGTCAATGGATGGGTCGAACGAATTCCCCTCAATGCCCAATTACAAACCCGCCTCACCAAAGCATCCGCCCTCGACAAGGCTAAACTCTACGCTCAAGCTAGCCTTTGGCAAGAAACTGTAGCACTCGCAGCGGAATTACGTCCGCAATATCCCCAGGAATGGGAAGGGTTGTTGAAGTCTGTGGGACTAGGGGCGATCGCCCGTGAACCCTTCATTGAATGCTGCACCCCAAGTGCGTCTCCTCAGCCTTCAGGAATCTAACTTTCAGGGATCTAATCTTCAGAGAGCTAAAACTATGTGGAAAGCCTTGAAGCGATGGTTGTGGGATTGGCGAGGGGTCTTGATTACCACCCCAACCCTGGCTGGGCTCGTTCTTTTGATTCGGTTTGTAGGCTTGTTACAAGCTTGGGAGTGGGCGGCCTTTGATCAGACCCTGCGCTTGCGCCCACAGGAACCCACGGATGAGCGTGTGGTGATTGTGGGCATTAACGAAACCGATGTGCAGGTTCTTAAAAAAGCGATTATCCCCGATGCAGTGTATGCCGAACTGATCCAAAAATTGCGGGCTCGTAATCCCCGCGCGATTGGGTTGGATATCTATCGGGACGTGCCCGTGGAACCAGGACATCAAGCCCTGGTAGAGGTATTTAACTCAACTCCCAACTTAGTGGGGATTCGCAAGGTGGTGGGAGAACAGGGACAGGGGGCGATCGCCCCACCCCCTGCCTTAGCTGCCAAGGGACAGGTGGGTAGCAATGACCTGATCAGCGATGCCGATACGAAGGTGCGTCGGGGATTGGTATCCGTGGACGACTCCGATGGCAATACAGTCTATGGATTCGGCCTTTATCTGGCATTGCTCTATCTGGATGCAGAAGGAATTAAGCCAGAAGTTATAGGCGAGGCAAAACCGGGGGAAACGCCCCCTTGGAAACTCGGCAAAACCCTCTTTCAACCCCTGGATCCCAATTATGGCGGCTACGTTCGCACGGAGGAGGGAGGCTATCAGGTCATGCTGAACTATCGGGGGCCAGCCCGCCATTTTCAGATCGTTTCCCTGATGGATGTTCTGCAAGATAAAGTCCCGCAGGATTGGGGGCGCGATCGCGTTATCCTGATTGGCTATTTAGGGGAAAGCTTCCAAGACTTTGTCTATACCCCCTACAGTAGTGGTCTACTGTCCCTACCGGAACGGATGGCTGGGGTGGAAGTTCACGCCAATCTCACCAGTCAGTTTATTAGCGCGGCGGTGAATGGTCGTCCCTTAATACAAACTTGGACGGAACCCGCTGAATGGCTATGGATTGTGCTGTGGTCGGGCGTGGGAGCCACCTTGGCGTGGCAGTTGCGCTACGGCAGAGGTAAATTCACCTTCCAGCAAATCCTCACTCCTTTTCTGGCCCTGTTAATCTTGCTGGCCAGTGCCTATATTGCTTTGGTTTGGGGTTGGTGGATTCCGGTCGTCCCCCCGGCGATCGCCCTGGTGGGGTCTGCCATTGCCATTACGGGTTACATTGCCCGCAGTGCTGGAGATATTCGCAAAACCTTTGGTCGCTATCTCAGTGATGAAGTGGTTGCCACCCTGCTCGAAAATCCTGAAGGGCTGAAGTTGGGGGGTGAGCGCCGCAAAATGACCCTGCTCACCTCAGATCTGCGCGGCTTTACGTCCCTCTCTGAACGCTTGTCCCCAGAGGAAGTGGTCACCATCCTCAACATTTACCTAGAGGAGATGACGGAGGTGATTACCCGCTACTACGGTACTATTAATAACTTTATCGGGGATGGTATTTTCGTGCTGTTTGGGGCTCCCGTGGAGCGCCAAGATGATGCTGAACGGGCGATTGCCTGTGCCATTGCCATGCAGCTTGCCCTGAAGTCAGTCAATGAAAAATTACAGCAATTGAACTTTCCTAACCTGGCCATGGGGATCGGCATTCACACGGGGGAATCCGTCATTGGCAATATTGGCTCGACCAAACGCAGTCAATATAGTGCGATCGGCAGTCAGGTCAACCTAACCTTTCGGATTGAATCCTATACCCTCGAAGGACAAATTTTGATTTCTGAATCCACTTTGAAAGAAGTAGAACCTATCGTTGAAATTGTGGGACAGCAGGAAGTTCAGCCCAAAGGTGTGATTCAGCCCATTACCATCTATGAAATCAGCGCAATTCGAGGCACCTATGCCCTAGAACTTCCGCAACAAACAGAAACGTGGCGATCGCTCTCGGAGCCGATTTTGATCCAATACGCCACCTTAGAAGGGAAGCATATTAGTGAGAACGTCTACCAAGGCCATCTGATTCAATTATCTGAACAGGGTGCAGTTGTGAAAGTCCAAGCAGAGGCGATCGCCCCGTTGCCCAAGAAACTCACCAACTTAAAGCTGAATCTGGTCAACACTCCAGGAGATCTCAGCGAAGATATTTACGCCAAAGTCCATTCTCAGGATGCTGAATCAGGGTGTTTTCAGATCCGGTTTACCAATATCCCTCCCGCTTTACGACCTCAACTAGAAGCGGTTTATCAAAACCAGGGCTTCCCGGTTTAGACGGAAAAAATGAGCGGGACAGTGCAGCTGTGCGCCGTACTGTCCCGCCTGAAGTGGATAGCCAAGCTAATTAGAACTGTTGTGATTCTCGTCGGGTTGAGCCGCCCATTTGACTAAGGAACTTGTTGTCACTGGGATCATTCTGGTAAATACAGTTGATTTGGGGCGTACCATCAATACTGCCCGTGTAGGCAAAGGTGTTCATCCGATTTTTGCACTCACGAACTTGATCGGAAGACACTAGGTTTCTTTGCTCTAAAATCGCCCAGTTATTCTGGCGAAGGACACAACCGGGTTGCATCTTCGGTCGAGAGACGTAGACATTGAAAGGATTCAGGGTGACAAACAAGCGCGTATCCATGGCGATCGCACTGGCCCCAAACTGCACGCATAATTCTGGATCCGGAGCGGCTCGATCAATCGCTTCTCGGCTCGCAATATTTTCAGGGCCTGAATTGGCAGTAGAACTAAACCCAATACCCAGTCCGATACCCAAGATAAAGACCCCTGCCAAAATTGCCAGGGTCACGGAGTTTAAGGCAGAGGCAAAGCCAGAGCTAGAAGAGGGTCTACTCGATACAGGCGAAGATTTCGTCGATTTACGCTTCATAGGAACTGAGTGGATTTCAGGAACTGGGCAACCTTCACAGGGCTTTGTTAGAGAGTTTAGCAATCAATGATGAAGTTGTTATGCTTCTCAGTGGAGACTAGACTTCGATATTTAACTATAGATAACCTAATTATCCCAAAATCTCGTCTACAGCTAGCGTAACATCTGGAAAAGCTAGGATTGCAGAACTCTCTCCTCCTTAAATTTAGGCAATTTCCAGGAAAAACCCTACCGAGAGGGGAGCTATTGGGGATGGCAGAGGCGATCTCGGTAGGGGCGCAAAGCTTGCGCCCTTCTCAGTGCAAGAGGGCGCAAGCTTTGCGCCCCTACGCCGGTAAATTCTTTCGGAGAAATCTCCTGATTCCCGAGGGGTGATCTCCGCCTTGCTGAGTTGGAGGGATTTCCCTAAGGTTCTGCTGATTAGGCTGCACCTGCTGGAAAGACAATTCTGAATTCTGTGCCCTTTTCGTGAACAATTTGGATAGCCCCTTCTAGCTGAGCCACAAAGTCTTGCACTAATTGCAGTCCCAAGGAGTCAGCGGTCGTGAGGTCAAACTGCTCAGGTAGACCAATACCGTCGTCTTTAATAATGAGTGTGATCTGGTTCTCTTGATCCGCAGTCAGTTCGACCTGAATTTGTCCGGAACGCTCAGGAAATGCATATTTCAAGGAATTGGAGACGAGTTCATTAATAATCAATCCACAGGGGATGGCCTTATCGATTGCCAACGAGATAGCTTCCACTTGAGTGTTCAGAGTCACGGTGGCGGAACTGATGTTATAGGAGCTAAATAAAGAGGCAGTCAGGCTAGAAATGTATTGAGCAAAGTCAATTTTGGAAACATCCTCCGCACCATACAGCTTTTCGTGAATCAGGGAGATGGACTTGACGCGGTTTTGGCTTTCTAGCAGCACCTCAGCCGCTTGCTGATCTTTGATCCGCCTATACTGAAGCCGCAGCAAGCTATAAACCATCTGTAGATTGTTCTTCACCCGATGGTGTACTTCCTTCAACAGTACCTTGAGGGAGGTTTGGAGTTGCTGTTCAGCTTGCTTGCGGGCGTTAATATCTCGCCCAACGGATTGAAATTCAATGAACCGATCCTGGTCATCTAAGATGATGCGGTTAATCCACTGCATCCAGCGCACTTCTCCATCCACAATCACGCGGTGCTCAATGGTTGCCACCGGATTTTCTGAGTTGAGGGAGTTGAGCATAGACGTGATCAGTTCACGATCCGCGTCAAAGATCACGGGTTCATAGCTACTGTTCATCAGTTCTTGCCGCGATCGCTTGAAATAGCGGCAATACGCCTCATTGATAAAGGTTAGTGTGCCATCAGGCTGAAACCGAGCAATCAATTCGGTTTGGTCTTCCACAATCGCACGATACCGCTCTTCACTGTGTCGTAGGGACTCTTCGACGATAATGCGCTCTCTAATTTGTTTTTGGAGTTCTTGGTTTGTTGCTTCTAGTTGGGCAGGACTGGGGAGAGCGAGGGCTTGGGGAACGAGCGGTACCAATTTTACAGCCGTATAAACTGAAATCAAGGCAGTTATTGCCTTGATCAGCCCTGATAGCCAGTAGGTAGGATGCCAGAGTGTCCAAACCTCCAGCACATGAGTAGTGCCACAGGCAATAATAAATGCCCCAAATAGTAGAAAAATCCCATTAAACGGAAAATTCTGGCGTTTGCGAACAAAGTGAACTAGGGTAATGGGGATAGAATAATAGGCTAAAGCAATCAGCGCATCAGACATGACATGCAACGATACCAGTCCAGGCTTCCAGAGATAGCAATGCCCGTGGGGGATGAAGGCTGGAATCGCAGATAGATGGGTGAAAAATTCAGCCATAAAATTATAATTTTGCAGAGGTGTTAAGGTGCTGAAAGGGTTATGGTTCCTAGTCCTGCGGAACTTTCAAAAGATGTCAGGTGTCAGGGATTAGGAAGTTAAATTTACAGCAGCGCTGATGTTTAGGAAGTCCCTTAGCCTAATTTAAAGACAGCGCTTTTAGGGATACAAGTATCACAAATTACAGCTATAGCAGCTACCTATCTGCTATGAAG
>JAYKHH010000014.1:0-4846 GCA_035285265.1 Leptolyngbyaceae cyanobacterium
CTCCACTACATCACGGGTTGTCCCCGGTAAATCGGTAACAATGGCGCGATCGCTGCGACTCCAGGCATTTAACAAGCTAGACTTGCCTACATTGGGACGACCCACAATGGCTACTTTCAAACCAGAACGCAGTAATTCCCCCTGCCCTGCCGTAGACAGAATACTCTCAACCTTGACTAAGATTTGGTTGAGTTGAGACTGTATCCCAACTTCATCGAGGGGTGGTAGATCTTCCTCAAAATCAATGCGAGCCTCAATTTCTGCCAAAATTCCCAAGCAGGTACTTCGGAGTTTGCGAATCGAATTCGCTAACTTCCCTTGCACCCCAGCCAACGCAGTTTGAGCGGCTTGGGGCGATTTTGCCCCGACCAGATCCGCCACACTCTCAGCTTGGGTGAGATCCAAGCGCCCATTGAGAAAAGCTCGCAGGGTAAATTCTCCAGGCTGCGCCAGTCGCGCTCCCTGCTCTAGACAGAGTTGTAACACTTGCTGAACTGCGATAATGCCCCCATGACAGTGGAATTCCACCACATCTTCACGGGTGTAGGATCGGGGCGCTTGCATCAGCAGCAATAGGGCTTCATCTACCACTTGCCGAGTTTGGGGATGACGCACATACCCATAGAGAATCCGGTGAGTTTCCCAGGGTTGCTTTCCAGGAGCGTAGAAAAGAGTTTGGGCGATCGCCCATGCCTCTGCGCCTGACATTCGCACAATGCCGACACTGCCTTGCTCAGGCACAATTGCGGTGGCGATCGCGACGATGGTTGCACCTTGTCCCTGTGGTTTGATCATGTACCCTACTCCGATAGTCCCTACTCCGATAGTCAGCTCTAAGGAGACTTGAATTCACGCTACGTTGGCCGTCTATGACTGTTTCTCGCAGTATCTGGTTAGAGGATGTTTTAAAAGTCTGGTGATGGGTAGTAAAACGTCAGAGATCCCCCCCGGCTACCCTTTTTAAGGGGGGAATAGAATCATTCTCCCCCCTTTTTAAGGGGGGCCGGGGGGGACTCAAGGTGATGAATGGGACAAACGATCCCTTTTAAAACATCCTCTTAGGATTTTTGGCGGTGATGGCCGTAGGAACCATCCTACCCGTAATGATGATGCTGAAAAAACTTAAGAAATAGAGTTGACTGATTCAGAGGCGGTACCTTGTATCCTGAACGGATAGGGTCTAGTGTTGAAAATTTTTAAGGGAGGCAGTAGCTAATTTCGCAGGTTAGCTAACCATCACAGCATCAATCTAGCCAGCATTCTGATCAGTCCATGGCAGCGCTAGGCAACTCCCAACCGTGAGCTAATCCTGGATGCGGGCATCTACTCGGTCGGTTAACAAGTACAGAGTTTTTGGGGCTAAATATTAGGTGAGTCTCTCTTCTTCAATCAAGTTTTTTCGGAATTTAAGGGCTGATCAAAAACATCAGTTTGCAGTGATTGGCCTCGGTCGCTTTGGACGCGCAGTTTGTTCTACCTTGCATCACTCTGGCCATGAGGTGATGGCCGTGGACATGAATGAAAAGAGTGTGGCTAAGGTCTTAACAGACAAAATTGCAGTGCGGGCGGTGCAACTTGACTCCACAGATCCAACTGCCCTCAGGGAAGCTGGAATTTTTGAGTTTGATACCGTGATCGTTGCCATTGGGAATTACATCCAAGAAAGTATTATCACGACCATGAATGTTAAGGAAGGCGGGGTAGCCCATGTGGTGGCTAAGGCTTCCTCAGAGATTCATGAACAACTCCTAAAAAAAGTAGGGGCCGATCATGTGGTTTTCCCTGAACATGAAATGGGGGCCACCTTGGCGCGATCGCTCACCCAACCCGGCATTCTCGATCGCTTTGCCCTCGGCCCAGACAACAGTATTGCCGAGTTAATCGTGCCTGAAGAGTTTCATGGTAAAACGATTGCCGAACTCAAATTGCGTTCTCGATATGGGCTTAACTTATTGGTGATTTGTAGTGATGATGTTTGTGAGGTCAACCCCGACCCCTATAAACGCTTGACCCAGGGATCCCTAATCGTCGTGATTGGTTCCAATAAAGGTGTTGAGCAGTTACCCCTTTAATTTTTCCCTTTAATTCTTTCCTTATAATGGCTTACATCATTGGTTTGATGAGCGGCACCTCAGTGGATGGCATTGATGCAGCCCTCGTAGATATTTGTGGTTTAGAGTCCAATCTTAGGGTGAAGCTGATTGCTGGGGAGACCTATCCCTACCCAGAGGATTTACGACAACAAATTCTATCCGTAGCTGGAGGGGCAGCCCTATCCGTGGCAGACCTGGCAGCGTTGGATGATGCGATCGCCGATCAATTTGCCCAAGCAGCCCTAGCCATCCAGGTTGGGCATCCCACCGCAGAACTCATCGGTTCCCACGGTCAAACGGTTTATCATCGTCCTCCTCAGGATCAGCATCTAGGCTACACTCTGCAATTGGGAAGGGGAGGAGCGATTGCCCAAGCGACAGGGATCACCACCGTCAGCAATTTCCGCGTGGCTGATATTGCCAATGGAGGGCAGGGTGCGCCTCTGGTGTCACGAGTCGATGCCTACTTACTGGGGCATCCAACCCAAACTCGCTGTGTTCAGAACATTGGCGGCATTGGTAATGTCACCTATCTACCGGCCCAGGGTGATGCAGCCACCGATCCCTATGGTTGGTTAGCAGGGATTCGAGGTTGGGATACTGGCCCTGGCAATATGCTGCTCGACTTGGCGGTACAACACCTTTCCCAAGGTACTCAGAGCTACGATCAAGATGGAGCTTGGGCAGCCCAGGGCACACCGTGCCAAGCGTTGGTAGGCCAATGGCTCCAGCAAGACTTTTTTCAACAACCTCCTCCTAAATCAACCGGTCGAGAGCATTTTGGCTGGGATTATCTACAGCGTTGCCTAGCAGAGGCAGAAGCCTATGCCCTCAGTTCTGCGGATTTCCTAGCCACCCTGACGGAACTCACAGCGGCCTCCATTGCCCATAGTTATCGCACCTTCCTCTCTCAATTACCGGATCAAGTTTTAGTGTGTGGGGGAGGCAGTCGCAATCCGTATTTGCAACGGCGATTGCAAGCTCAACTGGACTCGATTCCCGTATTGACGACCGATGAAGTTGGTTTAAGTGCTGATTTTAAAGAAGCGATCGCCTTTGCCGTTTTAGCCTATTGGCGACACCAGGGAATTCCAGGGAATCTTCCCTCGGTTACGGGTGCTCGTCACGCAGTTTTGTTGGGGCAGGTTGCCTAATTTGCCGACCCCTGATCGGATGGGCTCGGTTCAAACACCACATCTTCGTACAGGAGATCAATCGCTCCTTGCCAGTGGATACTGGTGAATTCCAAAACTTCGCCTTCGCTATAGGTTTGCAATTCCCATTTGCGATCGGAGAGGCGAGAAAAGCGATCGACGCTCATCTGAGTGGCATCCACTAGCACATATTCTTGCAGGGTGGATAACTGCTGATAGCGACGAAATTTTGCACCACGTTCGCGTAGCGTCTCCAACGGAGAATCGTACGCCTCAGTACTGGGGGAAAGGACTTCGACGATTAAACAGGGATATTGGATTAGTTTCATGGCAGTGCGATCGCGTTCATCGCAACTGACCATGACATCAGGATAGTGGTAGGGGCCTCGTTCGGAAAGTTGCACTTTCACATCGGCGATAAAGACACGGCACCCTTTACCGCGCAGAAAAGCTCTTAAAGTTGACGCCAAATTGAGTGCAATTAAATTATGGGGAATGGTGCCGCCGGTCATGGCAAACACTTCTCCATCAATATATTCATGCTTGAGTTCCTGGGTGGCTTCCCAGTCCAGGTAATCCTGGGGGGACATATAGTTGAATGTAGGTTCAGCAATCATCTTGAACTACCTCAATCAATCACAGATCTTCAATATCAACTGTAAGGGCTTGTAAGGGGGGACGGGTGGCCCAACAACCCCTATTTCTTGGAGAAACGCATTTCCCCTTGAAGGCTAGCATGGTAGGATGTGACTTTAATTACGAACTGAATCAGCGGTGCGACAAGTTATCAAGGAATAGCGCTGTGGCTCACACTTTTTTAATTGAGGTAGGACGCTGGAACCTTCAGGGAAGCTGGCTAGATCGAGACAAAATGCCCATTCTCGTCAAAGGCAAAACCTTAGTGGGATGGAGTCGCGATGATTGGTTTACGATGGTCACCAAATTGATCTTTCCAGGTAGTGAAGACGAGGAGGAACAGCCCAGAGAAGGGATTTCGCTCCAATATCGCGGTCGCATTGATTCAGAAGAGCGTCGCTATACATTTGTGCTCCAGCATAGCCAACTAGGACGAGTGGAAGGGGAAGGCTGGATTGCACCTGAGTCTATCGTGCAACGCTTTTGGGTTCTAGGTGACAAACAACGCCGCACTGGGTTTGAAACCCTGCATCGGCTGAGCGATGACAAATACTATATGTCCAGTGGCTTGATGGAAGGTCATTACCTATTCTCTGCTATGGAAGCGACCCTAGAGCGGGAAGCAGAGTAGTAGGATTTTGGACCCTTCGACTTCGCTCAGGGCAGGTTTTGGATTTTCGATTGATCTCAGATCCCTGTTGCTCAGGACAGAGCAACAGGGATTCTCAGTTTTCTGAAAATTGGTTTGGAAGTTCTCCATTCATCCTCGAATCCCCCCTAATTCCCCTTGCCAAGGGGAATTAGGGGGGATTAAAGTCTATCGCAACCCAAAAATGGGCTGCAAGCAGAGTCTGAGATCTAACTCTCAGTAGATTCACCTTCGGTTGTGGTTTCTACGTCACCTTCGGCTGCGGTTTCCACTTCAGGTTCCTTGACGACGGGCGGCTTGGGTTGGGTTGGCTT
>JAYKHH010000015.1:0-3238 GCA_035285265.1 Leptolyngbyaceae cyanobacterium
AAATGGGGGTAGAACGAACCCTGCGTAAGGTTTCGGCACCGGGATTGGTGGTATGGATCAAAAGTCCTGATGGTAAGCTGCTCACCCATTCTTCCCATGCGTCCAGTCCTGCTGCTGAGATTCGTAATGTGGATACTCTGACGCAAGTGCCCAAAAAACCTCAGGTGTTTCATTTTGGCGATCGCTACGTGGTGTTATGTGGAGACACCCTGACTGTGAATGGTAAGCTCTTAGGTAAGATGTATCTGGCTCAAGATATTACAGATAATCAACAGAAATTCAATGCTGGGTTATGGCGGTTGCTGTTAGTTAGCTTTTTGACGATCGCGATCTTAGTTGTAGCAATCTCCAAGCGCATTCGTAAAGCCATGCAACCGCTAGAACAAATGAGCCAGGTAGCCAGTGCCGTTTCTGCCGATGACTTAGCTGATAATTTGAGGCGGGCAAAGCTTCAATTGCATCAGGCACCCGATGAAGTTTTGGGCTTGGCCCAAGCCTTTAATGAAATGTTAGTTCGCCTATCGGGTGCCTGGGAGCAACAACGACAGTTTGTCGGCAATGTTTCCCATGAATTACGCACCCCTCTGACTATCGTGGTTGGCTATCTACAAAGTCTGCTGCGCCGGAGTACAAACCTAAGTGCTCATCAACAGCAGGCGCTAGAAACTGCAACAGCCGAAACCGAGCGTACGATTCGCATGTTACAAGATTTACTTGATTTAGCACGGGCAGATAGCGGTCATCTTCACTTTCGGCTAAATCCAATTATGCTGAATACCGTGGTCGCAGAGGTGGCAGTGATGAGTCAAAAGGTCAGCAATCGACCCATAAACGTGTTAACCACTGATGAGGATGTGGTCATCTGGGCTGATCAAGATCGCTTACAACAGGTGTTGATTAACCTGGTAGATAACGCCATTAAGTATTCTGCCCCTGAACAACCTGTTGAACTGACTGTAGAAAAAACAAACCAATATGCCAGAATTCATGTGCGAGATCATGGCATTGGCATCTCCCTACCCCATCAAAACCGAATTTTTGAAAGATTTTATCGAGTGGATGAGAGCATGGCTCGTTCAAGAGACGGCACTGGACTGGGGTTAGCCATTAGCAAAAGCCTGATCGAAGGGATGGAGGGTCGAATTACTCTCCGTTCTAAACCAGACGAGGGGAGTATCTTTACCATTACGCTACCTCTGTGGACTCCCTCTTCTCATTGCCTATCCTATGACTGATCACATCCTCTTGGTCGAAGATGACCCCCGTCTAGCAAAGTTCATTGAATCAGAACTGGTTTTGGAAGGCTATCAGGTCACAATTGCTGCAAACGGGATAGATGGTTTGGCAATGGCTCGTGACACCCAACCCGATCTGTTAATTTTAGACTGGATGCTCCCTGGTATTTCTGGATTAGACCTCTGTTTGCGGCTGCGGAACACGGGTATTCAGATTCCAATTATCATGTTGACCGCAAGGGATGAAGTCCCTGATCGCGTCGCAGGATTAAATGCCGGAGCTGATGATTATGTGACCAAGCCTTTCAGCATAGAAGAACTGCTGGCAAGAATAAAAGCCCGCCTGCGGAGCCTTTATTCTACAGAGCCAGACGTTTTGGAGCTTGAAGATTTAAAGTTAAATCATCTGACTCGTGAGGTCTATCGAAGCAATCAACTGATTGAGTTGACGGCAAAGGAATTTGACTTACTGGACTTTCTCCTCCGTAATCCTCGCCAGGTGTTAAAACGGGATCAAATTCTCGAACAGGTCTGGGGGTATGACTTTATGGGCGAGTCCAATATTATTGAAGTTTATATTCGAGCTTTACGCCTCAAGTTAGAGACCAGTAATCCTAAACGGCTGATCCATACCATTCGAGGGGTTGGCTATGTATTACGAGCCTAAAGTATTATGAGCCTAAGGTTAGCCACGCCAGCGATCGCTCAACAAGAATTTCCAGAGTCGGTTTATTAATGCCGAAGTCTACCGGAAAGATCGGGAATCGGTAGACCGTTGGAGAGCTTGGTGTAAGACTTCGAGCTTGACGGGTTTGTAGAGAAAATCATTCATTCCGATCGCTAAGCATTGTTCACGAGTCTCAGGGGAAACATCGGCGGTTAACCCAATGACAATCGGGGGGCAATCCTGGTACAAGGTCAGAATTCTGCGGGTGGTTTCCAGTCCATCAATCCCTGGCATTTGGATATCCATCAACACAATATCGAACATTTGTTCCTGCAAAGTCTCTAGGGCCGCTTCGCCACTATCTACGGCTTCCGCCTGGTAGGACAGTCGTTTGAGCATTTGTAAGGCAAATTTTCGATTGACGGCATTGTCATCCACCACCAAAACTGTTCGGGAACTGACTGCAGGCGTGGAGGAACGATCCTCTAGGGGATTGGCAGTGCTCTGATGAACAGTGGGCTGTTTCTGCTCCACCTGTACTGGGATATGAAACCGGAAACTGCTGCCGACTCCCAGAGTACTCTGAACAGTCAGCTCACCCCCCATCAGTTCTACTAACTTGCGGCTAATGGGTAACCCTAGTCCCGTGCCTGCCTGCGATCGCCGTCCGGATTCTGACTGCCCAAAAACCTCAAAAATTGTGTTTAGTTCTCCTGGGGCGATGCCATACCCCGTATCTACCACCTCAAAAAACAGGAACCCCGACTGGGTACCAGATTCTGTCATCCAAGTTCGCAGGGTGATAGAACCGTGCTCTGTGAACTTAATGGCATTGCCTAAAAGATTGAGTAGCACCTGACGCAGTTTTACATCATCAGTGATGATGACATCCGGTAACTGCTCAGCCAGTTCTAACTGCAAAGCGACCCCTTTAGATGCTGCTTTCAAGCGAAACATATCCATCAGGGTTGTCAGGAGTTGGGATAGATTAACAGTGCTTGTATGCAGAAATGTCTTACCTGCTTCAATCTTAGAGATCTCTAAGACATCGTCGATCAGTGAGAGCAGATGTTCTCCACTGCGATTGATCGTGCTAATAAAGTCCCTTTGTTGGGATTCCAGGTTGGTATCGACTTCTAGCAACTGACTGAACCCAATGATGGCATTGAGGGGCGTGCGTAACTCGTGACTCATGTTGGCCAGAAACTGACTCTTAGACCGATTAGCAGCCTCAGCAGTTTCCTTGGCTGCGATCAGTTCACGCTTAGCCTGTTGCCGTTCCAAATGAATTGAAATGGCAGCGGCAGCACTACTGAGCAAATTAACCTCTGCGGTT
>JAYKHH010000016.1:0-8525 GCA_035285265.1 Leptolyngbyaceae cyanobacterium
TAGCAGAGGGTTTAGATGGATATGACATGGTTGCTAGCGCCGATACTGTCGGGAAGGATTCATGGTTAATTGAGGACTTCGCTGAGGCTAACATATCAAATGTGGCTTAGTCTTAGCAGCAGTCAAATTCTGGTCGTTAGAGAGGAATCTGGTTGAACTGTCCCATAAATAATGTTTGGCCTCTCTCGTCTCACAGAACTGAAATGGCGGAAAATCGTTCTTTACGCTTCAGCCTGTCCCAAAAATAGTTCAAAATGGGACAGTTGGAGGTAAAAAAAGAGAATCAAGATAGATTCTGGAATCTACGCCCGGTAAGCATTTCAGCCTTGACGACTAAAATTTTCCGTTGCTATATAGGGCAAACGCATCTTAATTTTGGGAAGACTAACTGGGTAAGGGGTTCAGTGGGCAGAAGTCTAAATTCATGAATTTATAAAATGCTTGCCAGGAACGGCTTTGAGGATTTAGATGCGTTTGCCCTGTCCTAATTCCCTGCTTTTCTCACACAAGCAACTGCTGGCTCAAACGCAACCGATGGGTCGAATGGATCGGTCTGAATCTCTAAGAATTCAAGCCTTCTCCCGATTCTTGAAAGGGATTTTGACCAATGCCCAGTTGTTGTTTGCTCTGCTTGAGCTGCTTCCAAAGGGTTTTAATTTCCTGGTAGGCTTCTTCTGGAGAGAGTTTTCCACTCGTTTCTAAGCAACTGATAAAGCCAACGCGATGAGAAAATTCCTGCAAATTTGCATTAAACAGTAGGTTCTCTGGCTTAACCTGACCATAATATCGACTACGGGGATATAAAAAATTCGAGTAGTTTGTCATATCTCCCTTCCTTAGCTTAAATTTTGATGCTAGTTGGTTTGTAATCCTAGCCTCACCAGAGACTAAGTAGTAATAACAAGCCTAATGCTAACGAATAATCCAGGGGTGAAGGTAGATCATCAACCTTTTCTTAACCTAAGCTTAACCTTAATGTGAATTGGTCACTGTAAGGGGGCAGCAAGGATTCGTGTCAAAATGGGCCATTTGCCTCAGCAGAGCATCAATCCTGATTCAATTTGCCAATCAGTCAGGTGTCCGATCGGTTCTCCTCATCTCCTGGCGCTGGCTGAATTATTGCAGTTTCTCAGCAAATTCAAGGAATAAAAAAAGAGATTCCCTAAAACCCTGATAGATCCGTCGATGCAAGGGTTTAAGTCAGGGTTGAGGCGAATAATTCAGATTTTGCATAAAAAACCCCTAGAGCAGTTAGCTCTAGGGAAATCCAAATAGTATGGGCTTCTGCTATTACCCAGGCTAACCATAAGAGCAGGGCAATTGGATCTAACTGATGGGTGAACGATAAACATCCCCTAATTACTACTTTGGAAGCTTAAGAAGCAAAACATTCCCTAACTAGAGTGCCTCCCAATGTTCTCGATTTAATCTCGGATGCGTAAAACCCTCTCCGCCACTGGATTATAGCTATTTTTGGCTGGAATACCCTGAGGCGTGACTACTCCAGAGATTTGCGTTTTCTTACAATATGATTTAGACCTATTCTGGAAACGAGAAGCATTCGCTTAATTAATAGTGTTAGAAGAAATAGGCAACTTAATTACAAAACTTGTCCCTTCCTCCTCTGTACTTTTCACTTCAATGGTTCCGTGATGAGCTTCAACAATAGATTTTGCCAGAAATAATCCTAATCCCCATCCGGTTTGTTCCTCAGCAGAAATGGTTCGACGAAATTGTTGAAATAGGATGGATTGAGCTTCTGGGGCAATGGGGACGCCTTCATTGTGAATAATCAGGTCAATCTGCTTGTCTGTTCGTTGGAGCGTCAGTGTAATGGGCGTATTCGGATTCCCATACTTCACCGCGTTACTGGCTAAGTTTTCAATCACCCGCCGCATTTGTTTCCGACTACAAGAGCTTTTAATAGCTGAATCAGAAATTACTACAAAACGCTCTCCATAAGTAAAGCTCAAATCTTCTACGACCTCTTGGAGTAACTGATCTAAATCACAGGCTTCAAATTCAATCTTTAAGCTCTGTCCTGCCCGCAATCGACTCGCATCCAGCAGATTTTGAATCATTGCATCCATCCGATCCATTGCGCCGAGCATTCTCGCTGCCACATCTAAGTGAGTATCTCCCCGTTCAAGCCGCCGCATCATCAGTTGGGTTCCCAATTTCATCACATTAACGGGGTTTCTGAGGTCGTGAGTTAAGGTCACCATAAACATCTCTTGAATATCTCGCAGCGTTTGGGAAAATTGAGTGGCTGCATCATTTACGGCTTGCTCAATCGAGTCAATGATGAGGTCTCGTTCTCTCCTGCCTAAAGGGGCTTCTTCCTCTAAAACCTGAAAGATAACCTGGCGGAGGATTTGGTACTCCAAAATCAGTTGGGCGATGGAGTAGTCGGCATATCCTGCACGCTCATGTCCATGCTGCTTGCTAATGCGAGTGCTTTCTATCTGAGCCGCTGCAATTTGAGTGGAGGTTCTTTAAATCTCTGTCGAAAGTTTATCAACGAGTTGGTTCAAGTACAGAGGTAGAGAATTTTGCAAGACTAGAGAGTCTTGATGCATGGAGGCACCCACTTCATTCCGTGCCCGCACCTCCCATAGCTGCATGATTCTAGAAGCATGTTGCTGAAGACGATCCGAAACTTGACTAGACATCTGTTTTGGAGGTTCAGAGATTTTCTTGGGACATAGTCCTAATTATAGGTATTAGCTTATGGGCCTTGTTTGCACATCCCCTGAACAGGGAGAGTCCGCATGGAGATGAAGGAGTCTCCCCCTGGATATGGTCTGAAGCTTTTCCCATTCAAAAGCAGAGATTACACTTTGAAAAGACGCTCTAGCGGTATTGGGTAGTTATGCAAGGGGAACTCGTTGGTCGCCTACCCGACCCTCCTTCACGTCCGCTTTTGCAGACTAGTCGGGCAGGTGACGGTTCGGCTGAGTCTAACGCAAACCCCTTAAATGTGTGTAACGTATATTTTATACAAAACGTAAACCAGCGAACGAGAGCGATTGCTGGTTGATTTCCCAACTTTCCTTAAACTCTTCAGCTACTCTGCTTTTACCCCATGCGTCGAAAATTTTGGATGGGTCTCGCGATCTCGGTGATTATTCTTTTCGCTTCGATAGTCCTCATCCCTGCCACCTCCTCCTCTGCCGCCGTTGCCGAAGGATGGGGCGGGGCGGTGGCCTCCGACGATCGCGACGCGACTCAAATCGGCATCAACATTCTTAAGGCGGGCGGCAATGCCATCGATGCGGCGGTCGCGACGGCGGCGGCGCTCGGCGTTAGCCAACCCTTTTCCGGCGGCATCGGCGGCGGGGGGTTCATGACGATTTACCTCAAAGATCGCGATCGCGTCGTCGTGCTGGACGGACGGGAAGAGGCTCCGGCTTCGACCACCGTGGAGATGTTTCGCGACCCCGACAGCTCGACGGGCGAACCCCTGAAGTTTTTCCCTGATCGCATCAGCAACGGGGTGGCGGTGGGTGTTCCCGGTACGCCCTTGACATGGGCGGAAGCCCTGAATCGCTACGGGACGATGGATTTGGCGACGGTCTTGCGTCCCGCGATCGCCCTGGCCGAAACGGGATTTAAGGTGGACGAACGGTTCGTCCGCCAAATTCTGTTCAATCGCGATCGCTTTGCTGCTTTCAAGCCGACGAAATCCCTCTATCTCCCCAACGGCGGACCGCCCGCAGTGGGCTCGGTGTTCAAAAATCCCGATCTGGCAAAAACCTATCGGGCGATCGCCGCGCAAGGGGTGAATCGTTTCTATCGCGGCGAGATCGGCGAAGCGATCGTCAAAACCGTTCAGAATCCGCCAACTGTAGCCAATCCGCCCTTTCGAGTGCTAGCGGGCGGCATGACCATGGCCGATCTCGACCGCTACGCCGTGAGATCGCGATCGCCGCTCGTCACCCAATATCGAGGCTATCGGATTTACGGGATGGGTTTGCCCAGTAGCGGTGGCATTACGGGGGCAGCAGTGTTGAATATCCTGTCTCATTTTGATTTAGCCCACCTCGATCGGGTCAAAGCTTGGCATACGGTCATCGAAGCCGAGCGCTTGGCCTTTGCCGATCGCAATCGTTTCATCGGCGATCCAGAATACGTAGACGTTCCCCTAACGGGTTTACTGAGCCAGGGCTTTGCCCAAACTCGACGCAGGGAAATCGGCGATCGCGCACCCAATCGCGACTTTATCGCCTCCCCCGGCGATCCACTGCCTTTTCAGGACGACCCCAGTCCGAGCCTCACGCGATCGCTGCCTACCGCCCGCATCGACGACCTCCACGACGGATCGACAACCCACCTCACCGTCGCCGATTCCTGGGGCAATCTCGTTTCCTATACGCTGACGCTGGAGTTTATGGGCGGAACGGGCATCGTTGTCCCCGGTTGGGGGTTTATCCTCAATAACGAACTGACGGATTTCGATCCCGTGCGTCCCCATCCCAACTCTCCCGAACCGGGCAAGCGTCCCCGGAGCAGCATGGCTCCCACGATCACTTTCGCGCCGGATGGTGGGGCGATCGCCTACGGGTCTCCAGGCGGTTCGACGATTATCACGACAGTATTGGGGATCGGGATCAATCTTATGGATTTCGGGCTGTCGCTGCCGGAGGCGATCGCCGCTCCCCGCCTCTCCCAACGCAACGGGGGCGCGACCCAAGTGGACGGCGATCTAGAAAAGACGGATTTGGGTAAGGGTTTAACCGGTTTAGGCCACGTTTTGGAACCAAGGTGGGGAATTGGGTCGGCGACGGGGATCACGATCTCGCCGGACGGTCGCATGGTGGCCGTGGCCGAACCCGTGCGTCATGGGGGCGGCTCGGCGATGGTCGTTCGAGGACCGAGATCGGGTCGATAGCGATCACTGGTAATGGGACGTGAATTCGATAGCCCGATTTTGCGTGCGCTTCACGCAAAATCGGGCTTTTAGGAAGCTTTCGCTCCGCGAAAACCTCCTAAAAGCCCTTTCATAGAGCTGACGTTAAGACAGAAAGATAAGGAGGAGCTTTCCTACGGTAGGAAACCGTTTCCTACCGTAGGAAAGCTTTCTGGCTTGACAAATAAGCTGAAAAAGCTTTTCTATCAAGCTTTTCAGGTCAGCCAAGTATGAATCAAAACTCTGGCTTTAACGGTACATACAAACGATAAGCTGCAGCTATTTTGGGCTAATTGAGAATTATTTATATTGAATATCGTAGTGTTGAAACATACACGACAGCTAAGGATAAACGATTCCAATTAGGTTGATTGAGAGTAAAGAGAAATCCTCCAGCTAACGCCAACCATCTCGCAGGACCCACTACAAATGCAATATAGCAGTGCGCCGGTAAGACCACCTAAAACAGTACTTGCCGACACATAAACACTGAGACCACTCATCTTTGCAAGAGCCATTGCACTCCACCTAATAGAAAGCTCTCAACCTTCAGAGTCTCCTGTAGGTTGGCTTCATCAAATGCCTTCGAGAAACGAGCAGACCCGCACAGACAAACGATTTTAGGAAACTCACTCATAACCCTTCCTCCAACAACTTGATCTGCTTGCTTAACCGCTCCAACTCATTGCGACGGGCGATCGCCCCCTCAGCCGCCTTCACCTTATCACTCCCAGCCATCCCCACATACCTGCGTTTCACCTTCCCCGTGCCAGAGGGATCACGCTTGCGGGATGCATCAAACATAGGCTGATTACTGCGATAAAACACCTGCTCACACTGCCGCTTGTGGCACTTAGCCTTTTCTAACCCACAGCCGGTGGGGGCAATTTCACCTTCATTCTTGAGCCGTCGCCGTTGCTGCTCTAACTGTGCGATCGCGGATCCCATGCTTCACCTCTACCGTATCTGGGCCGAGGTGAATCAACTTGAACTACACTTGCCCAACACTGTTTCCTCAGAGGATTGCATGAGCAAGCATCCCCTTAAAATTCCTCCCAATCAGCCAGTTCATCCTCCAAGCAGCGATCGCCCTCGTAATCCATGCCTCTGCCTTGCTCATTTCGCAAGAGTGCTTCCGGTTGGGTCGCGGGAAAATCCAGAAAGGGTCTACCTGCAGGGGCATCCCTGCTGGGTGCCCGATAGTGTGAGAGCACCTAGCAGGCATGCCCCTACTACTGGAATATTGAAACTGCAACTTCTCTACTTCAAATCATCGAGCAACCGTTGCACCCACTCTAGAAGAGTGGGATTATCCAAGTGTTGGGCTAGCTGTTGGGCATCCGTGTAAAAAGCATGTGCCCAATCTGGCTGACCGAGCTTTTCCCAAACTGAGCCAAGATTGCTGAGGGTCGCGATTTCTCCGGCGCGATCGCCCAAGGTTTTTTGGATATGCAAAGCATGGTGGTAAAACTCTAAGGCTTGCTTGAATTGACGCCGATCTCGATGGATAAAGCCAATATTATTCAGCGTGGTCGCTTCTCCAGCCCGATCGCCCAGATCTTTACGAATATCGAGGGCTTGGTAGTAATAATCTAAGGCTTCCTCATACTGTTTGATATCGGCGTAGGCATAGCCAATATTGTTCAAGATAGTGGCTTCTCCGTAGCGATCGCGCAATTCCCGCCGAATTAACAGAATTTGGTGATAGAGCAAAATCGCCCGTTTGGGTTCCCCCATATCGCTGTAGATCGAGCTAATGTTGTTGAGCGCTGTAGCCTCTCCCAGGCGATCGCCCAACTCTTGCTGAATCACCAACGCCCGTTGGAAGCAGTTTAAGGCGGCGGGTAGTTGTCCTAAATCACAATAGATTAACCCCATATTATTCAGGGTGGCCGATTCACCAACGCGATCGCCTAACTCTTGGCGAATCGGCAAAACTTGGTTGCACAACAGTAACGCTTGCTTGGGCTGACTGAGACGAATATAAGCCAAGGCCATACTATTGAGGGTAACCGCTTCCACCCAACGATCCTGAAGCTTTTGGAGAATCGTCAGCGCCTGTTGAAACAGTTCTAAGCTCTTTTGAGGCTGCCCCAATTGACCGTAGGCAGATCCCATATTGTTGAGCGTGCTGGCTTCTCCCCTCACATCTCCAATCTCCCGCTGAAATTCTAGGGCTTCGCAAAAAACCTGAATAGCTTGCTGAGGCTGCCAAAGTCGAATATGGGCTAACCCAATCTCATTCAGGGCAGTCGCTTCTCGATCTTGATCCTGGATTTCTCTAGCCAGTTGAAGGTTTAGCTCAGAGAGGGCTAAATATTCGCGAAATTGACTTTGCTTGTAGAACTGAACAGCCTGTTGGCGGCGCTGCTCCCATTCTTTGACTTGACTAATTTGACTTAACTTGAGCTGCTGTGGCATAGGTGGCTGTGGGGTCACTCTAGATGCAAGGTTGGGTGTCTCCCTCCAGTTCTTTTCCCTGAATGGTAAAAGGGCTAAGTATATTCCGAAGGGACTTCATGTGGAAATTATGAAATTGCTGTTTTATAGAGTGCCCTTAAGATTGAGATAATCACCACGTTCCCCTGCAATTCGCAAATCGATATGGAAATTAGCCCCTCGGAACCGCAGTCAACCCTGCCTGTTGAGCATCAGAACGTTCCCATCGCCCATGAAGGCTTACATAACTTTTTATATAGTTCTGAGGATGAACATGGAAGCACATCAGTAGTTGCAACCCCGAACCTAGAAAATCTGGGAACAGAAATTTTGCCCCTAGAAGTTTGGCGCGATCGCCTCGCCAATACAAAAACCGTGGGGGTCTATGCGGTGTTGGATTGCGATCGCCGCACCCAATACATTGGCTACTCCCGAAACGTCTTGCTTTCCCTCAATGGGCACGCCACTCAAGTGGGAGAATCGGTCTGTGCGTTTGCACGGATACAAACTGTGAAGTTTCCCAAACGGGAAACGATGGAACAATTGCGAGATCAATGGCTAGCAGAACTCGATACCGTTCCCCCCGGCAATGCGGAGTCTAGTGAATTGTGGGCAGGCACCATCGGGGAAGCAGCGAAGGCAGTCATGTCTGAGGCGGAGCGTCATGCCTATGAAGAGAAGAAGCTGAAACTCCGTAAGGCAATGGCAGATACAGCCCTAACTAAGGAGTTGGAGGTTGGGAGTGAGGGCGATCGCCGCCAAAACCTTGAAGCTGCGGTCAAAAATGACGACTGGAGTGCTCTGATCAACGCCCAAACCCAAGAAACAACCCCAATCCCCGAATCCTAACCCCTCTGCTCTAACACCTGACACCCGGCACCTGACACCTAAAACCTGATTAACTTGTTTACAATCTCTGTACTAATGTGCTGGACTTTCTGCTACTATAGGATTCCTGTGACTAATTGATTTAGCACAGCTATCCCCTGGAGAGATGGCCGAGTGGTTGAAGGCGCAGCACTGGAAATGCTGTTATGGGGTAACTTATACGAGGGTTCGAATCCCTCTCTCTCCGTTGAAACCTATTTCTTGATAAGTGATGATCTCAGTTTTAAGCAGAGTATGACATTGTAGTTCTCGACCAAGAACCCAATTTATGAAGTGGCCCCTTTGGTTT
>JAYKHH010000017.1:0-5574 GCA_035285265.1 Leptolyngbyaceae cyanobacterium
AACCTTGATCCGACCTCGGCAACTGAGTTGCCCTTGCACAAGGCTCAGGGTTTGAATCTCTACATCTGAGCCAAGATCTAGCTTGAAACCATCTAAATCCTTCAGAGGCAATCCGCGTTTAGCAGTGAGGGAGGTCAGCCATTGGGGGTGCTCAAACTGGAGTTCATGACCACTGGCTAAGCGGAGGCCGGTGCGGATCACAAAGGGTGTCGTAGTGCCACTGGTTGAGATTAATCCAGCACTTAAGGTGAGTTGATCCACACCCACCAGGATTTGCAAATTAGTCAGATTAATGGACTGGGAGGACAGAGGAAGTTCATCCTGCATGTCACCCAATCCGGTGGTGAGCAAGGTCGCAACCAAATCCGTAACGGCTTGGGCTAGCAGGGGGGCTTGGAGGGAGGCATTTAGATCGGATTCCTGGAGAGATAACTCAGTTTCAATAAAAATGGGCTCCAAGAGTTGCACAGGCTTCCCTTTGAGTACCTGGCCTAAGTTTAGCCGAATATTTTCTCCTGCTACCTGAATATGGCTCAGATGGAGTCCTTGATAAATCGCCCGATCTGCAGAAGCAAACACGCGCTGGATGTTACCGGACAGAATTTGGCGATCGCCACTCTCGATTTTCACCTGTAACGCCTCTACATGCTCCACCTGCGATCGCAGCCACAGCCCTACGGCTGGGGACAAAACAGTGGTAATAATGCGGCTTTGCTTAGGATTTGGCTCAGATGAAAAAGACATTGCAGTGAATTAAGACTTTGAGAAAAATGTATCTGCCTCTGGAAGGAGGTGGGCACGCTAATCAACGTGTTTCGGGAAATACGGATGCCCAGCCAAACCAGACCAGACAACTACTGTAAGCGATCGCGTCGAGCATTTCTCTTTCTAGCAGGCGCAACCCTAGTTCAGGGACTCCCAATGGCTCTATCTACGGCTCTACCTGCCAGTGCTAATCAACCCGTTAAAGTAATCCGCCGCACAGTGGACGGGGTGCCGTTCTATCAAACCACCATAGACCTCACAGACCCTAAAACCTTTGTAACCATTGGCTTAGCCAACAATGCTACCCAGGCCAACAGTTCCAAAGTTTCCGCCGGAGCAGAATCTTTTAAGGGAATTGTTAGACGTTCGCGGGCTGCGGTCGTGGCCAGTGGCACATTTTTTAGCGTCGATGCTCAAAAACGAGTCATGGGTAATATGGTTGCTGGGGGGAAATTTCTAAAATATAGCCCCTGGGAAAATTACGGTACGACCCTAGGACTCCGCATCGGCAATCAACCGGAAATGATTACGGCGAGAATTGACGGCAAACCACCCTGGCAGGATCACTGGTTTTCCTTAACCGGGGGGCCTCGCTTGCTGAAAGCAGGGAAAGTCTCTTTGCAACCCAGAAAAGAAGGCTTTGCTGATCCCAATGTGTTGGGGGTCGCCTATCGATCCGCCATCGGTTACCCTCGCGGGGGCAAGAAGCTAGTCATCGCCACCTTCCTGACCCCCCTTTCTTTAGCGCGGGAAGCACGATTGATGAAGGCAATTGGCTGCTACGAAGCCATGAATCTGGATGGAGGTTCCTCCATAGCCTTAGCCAAAGGGAATAAAATCTTGGTGCCAACGAGTCGGGGGCTGACCAATGCGATCGTTGTGTATGACGCTAAGCATCCTGCCCCTAAAAAGCTGCAAGAAACCTGGACTCACTTCCAACAAGGCAAACCCACTCTTCCCTATGCGATAGAGGATACTCCCGAACATCTCACCCAAGAGCATCTAACTCCTGAGTTAGATGCGGGTCACGGCCTATCCCTACAGGCACAACTGGGTGACTTCGAGCAACCCTTGTTGGATCTAGAAGTTGAATAATTTAGGTATCGCGGCTATCGACGTAAGGCGGGACAGCAAGGGGCGTAGCCCCTTGTTGTCCTACCAACCTTCGCTCTGTGCGGATAGCCGTATCACTCATCGAGGGATGGCGGAGTTGGTGAAGGAGTACAACAGTCCCTGGGATCATTGCAGCTAAATCCTGCAGGGCTATGACAATAAAAAAGGGGCGTAGGTCAGATGCTTCCTAAGCATCTGACTTACGCCCCTTTTTAAATAGCTTGGGTTAAATAGCCTGGGTTAGATAACTTGGACTATTAACCTTGGCTGGCTTTCTTCATATGATGAGAACGTTGAGCCAAGTAATCTTTCCAGAGCTGAGCTAGCTCCGCAGATTGCTTTTGCCATTCCGGACGAACTTGATACATGCGTCGAGGGCGGCCCCGACC
The DNA here is from genome assembly GCA_035285265.1 of Leptolyngbyaceae cyanobacterium. GTDB lineage: Bacteria > Cyanobacteriota > Cyanobacteriia > JARCMD01 > JARCMD01 > JAYKHH01. Next base: position 2,268 of record JAYKHH010000017.1, read on the forward strand.
CTCTACTTTTTTCCAATACCCCGCGATCACTCCCTCATCTTCCAAAAACTTCAGGGCACTATACAGCACCGTGTCGGAGAGCCGGTAAGATGGGTTCTCGTTCTCTAGCAGTTGAATTAACTCCGTACCGTAGGAGTCCCCGCGTAGCAGGATCTCCAAGACATAACACACCGCTTGCTCCTTACTTAAGTAGATAGGAGGCGGATCTTGAAAGAACTGATAAATATCTTCAAACTTCATGCTTTTGTCTAAGCTCATGCTCTTTTCTAAACTCATGATAATTGCCCTATCGAAGATGAGTAGTAAAGTGCTAGTCCACTTGCATCAACTCAAATCAGTATTAAGTCCAGTAGTAACATAAATTACGCAAACTTATTACCTAAAACTGATTTGCAACCTTAAAAACCTTATGATTCATCTCCAGAGGGAAGATTCAGATCCTTCTACCATGGCCGTAGAGGGTTGGCTTCACCAAGGTCTCTTATCATGCTTATATATAAGATTCCTCTAAGAATATGAAGCTAAAATCAAGTGATTTTAATATCGAAGTGTCAACAAGTAGGTAGCAATTCCGGAAACCGTTCCATGTCAGTGGCGAATATCCTAATTCTAGACATTTAAGCAGCTAATCAGCAAACTGACAGCGGGATAAACCTTAAAATCTCCTTTTAATTTAAATCAATATTGTCCAAAATTTCGCTTTTACCCTGAAAATTCCCTGGTAGAGACAAGTTTTCAGGAAACAACTAGTATAGCGGTGCTGAAGCCCTGTATGCTTTTGTCAGGGTTAATTATTACAGGAAAGCTCAGTCCTATGGACAAGACTGAAACTCTAATTGGCAAATATGTTCCCGATTTTGAGCTGCCGGGTGTGGATGGTTCCGTTCACCATTTGGCTCGATACCTAGCAGATTTTCGAGCAGTCGGGGTGATCTTTATCTGTAACCACTGCCCCTATGTGCAGTTGTACCTAGATCGCTTGAAGCAAATCCAAGCAGATTTCCAGCCCCAAGGCTTGACGTTGATTGGGATTAATGCGAATGATGCAACTCAGTATCCTGAGGATGGCTTCGAGCCCATGAAAGCGTTTGCGATCGCTCACCAGCTCAATTTTCCCTACCTGCGGGATGTGACTCAGGAAGTGGCTCAAGGCTTTGGTGCCCAGAAAACTCCAGAGGCTTTTCTCTTGGATCAGGCAGGCATCCTCCGCTATAGCGGGGGGATTGATGATCATCCTCAAGATGCAACTGCTGTTCAAACTTCCTACTTCCGAGATGCCATTGTCCAGGTCTTGCAGGGGGAAACAGTCACCCTCGCTTCTACTGAAGCCGTAGGCTGTTCCCTGAAATGGCAGGCATAACCCGCTCACAGATTTCCGCTCTACTGTTATGTTTAATTGGAGGCAACTTTGAAAAGTGAGACACTAGTGGCGGCATGGGTATAACGTATCGGCGCATTTTACTGAAGCTGAGTGGCGAAGCCTTGATGGGCGATCTCGCCTATGGCATTGATCCCGCTGTTGTTCAGTCCATTGCTCAGGAAGTTGCGGAGGTGGTCGCTAGCGGGGTACAGGTTGCCATTGTCGTTGGGGGTGGTAATATCTTTCGTGGGGTGAAAGGAGCTGCCGCTGGGATGGATCGGGCTACAGCCGACTATATTGGCATGATCGCAACTGTGATGAATGCGATGACGCTCCAAGATGCTTTGGAGCAGGTGGGGGTGCCCACCCGTGTTCAAACGGCGATCGCCATGCAAGAGGTGGCTGAGCCTTACATTCGACGGCGAGCCATGCGCCATCTAGAAAAAGGTCGCGTCGTGATTTTTGGAGCAGGATCGGGGAATCCCTTTTTTACCACGGATACGACGGCTGCCCTCCGAGCGGCTGAAATTAGTGCCGATGTTTTATTTAAGGCGACTAAGGTAGACGGTGTGTATGATTCAGATCCCAAACTCAATCCAGAAGCTCGTCGCTATGAAACCTTGACCTATCAGCATGTGCTAACTAAGGAGTTGAAGGTTATGGATAGCACTGCGATCGCCCTTTGCAAAGATAACAATATTCCCCTCATCATTTTTGATCTTGGAGTACCGGGAAATATCCGTCGAGCCGTGACGGGAGAATCTATAGGAACGCTTGTAGGAGGTTTGTGTGAAATTAGCTGACACTGAAACTTCAATGCAAAAAGCTGTTGAGTCTACTCAACGGGCTTTTAATACGATTCGGACTGGGCGAGCCAATTCGAGCGTGTTAGACCGAGTCATGGTGGAATACTACGGGGCACCCACTGCTCTAAAATCCCTGGCCAACATCAGCACGCCTGATGCCAGTACGATCATGATTCAACCCTTTGATCGCACGAGCCTCAACTTAATCGAAAAAGCCATTTCCCTGTCGGATGTGGGCTTAACACCCAACAATGATGGCTCAAATATTCGGTTGAATGTGCCTCCTTTGACCAGTGAGCGTCGCAAGGAATTTGTAAAGCTTGCAGCAAAATTTGCTGAAGAAGGCAAAGTTTCTGTGCGGAATATTCGTCGGGACGCAATCGAATCTATTCGCAAACAAGAAAAGAGTAGCGAAATTGCTGAAGATGAAGCACGGGACTTGCAAGATAAAGTTCAAAAGCTAACCGACAAGCACATTGCCAAAATCGAGGAACTCCTCGCGGCCAAAGAAAAGGACATTATGACGGTTTAATTAAGTGTCAGGTCTCAGGTGTCAGGTGTCAGGAAATCCCTGGTACCTGACTCCGAATTTCTGTCCAGAGAGAGCGATATTGCTGTAGGGTATTTTCCGATAAGGGCTGCAGAAACTCACTGCGTTGTAGAACCTGGGGATCAGGGAGCAGGAGGGAATTCTGCTGTAAGTCCGACGGCAAATCTGTGGGGTTGCTTGCTACCACCACAGGAGAAGCCGCTTTGCCTAGAAGTGATAATTGGCTGGCAATCTGCGGTTGCCAACAGAAATCAATCCAGCGATCGGCTAGGGAGACTCCAGGCAAAATTGGCAGGTTCGGCTTGGCAACGGGGCGCACCCAAGTATCTGACCAGAGGGCAGTCCCCGATTGGGGGATCACGGCTGCTAGCTGGCGGCTTTCTTCTGGGGAGGCTCCGCTGACGCGCTGAATAATGGGTAAGAGATCACTCGACCACCCGACTGCTACCCAGGTATCCTCTAGCAGCAGGGGTTGCAGGTAGGCTTTGGAACTGTAGAGCTTGGTCTGCTGATGGAGAGCCTGTAGCTCTGCCTTGAGCTCTGGAACAGATCCCAGATCAGAGGTGTTATAGGAATGACCTAGCTTCTTCA
>JAYKHH010000018.1:0-12784 GCA_035285265.1 Leptolyngbyaceae cyanobacterium
CCCGTTGGGCTAAGAGGTTGGGGGCAGTCCGGACTGCCCAAACTTGTTCCCCAAAGGATTCAACCTCAATCCCTAAACGCTGAAATTGCTCTAATTGAGCCTTAGATAAGTGATTGAGGATAATCGGCGGTTCCAAGGACACAAGGTGCCAGCGATCGCACAATTGTTCATACAATACCCGTTCATGGGCAATGTGTTGTTCTACTAACCAGATACCTCCCGTGTGCTCAGCCACGATGTAGGTCTTGTGAACTTGCGCGATCGCTTGCAAGCCCTGTTCAGATACCTGATCATCTACTAACTGATCATCTAATTTGGAGGCATCGGTGGGAATACTCCGACTGCTTTGATACCCGGCCCCAGTTTCTGCGGTTTGTAATAGTTTCTTGACGCGCTGGGAATGATAGGTTTCTGGCAGGTTAGTGGCGGTTAACCTCAGGGCTTGGTCAATGGCTTGAGCAATGTGATCCTGCCAATCATCTAAATGATGCAAATACACCTCGGCTTTGGCAGGATGGCGATTCCAGTCAATCTGCTCCGGTGCAACGTGCAGGTGGACAAATCAGATGGGATAGCGATCGCGGGGTAAGGTGCGTCGCAAGGTAGCCAGAATAGTTTGCTCTAACTCTGGGGTTTTAACGAGGCGACCATTGATCGCAACTCGCACCCAATCGGGGCGATGGCGATGGCATCGATCCGGCAAACCCAATACCAACTCAACCTGGTTGCAGGGAAATAAGGGGGCGAAGTCGATTGGATTGTCTATCTCTAAGGTCAAGGCTTGCAAATCACTCAACTGAACATCCCGTAGGATTTGGGGCACAATTTGTTTGGCACTTTCCCCAGGGTAAAGGGTAAACCAGGGACGGTCGTTTTGCTCCACTTGCCAAGTGACGTGGGGATGACACAGGGCAACTTGGTGAAGAGTCGCTTGCACAGAGCGCATTTGCTGAACAAATGCAGGTAATCCCTGGCGACGGGTGGGCCAGATGCCAAATAGATTTGAAACTGTTACAACGGTACCGGGGGCGATCGCCACGGTGCCCGATTGTATCAGGTCTCCCTGGGCGTTGTAAGTGACTCGCCAACCCTCAGTCGCTACGGTTGGGTCGGCCCTGCGGCTGCAAATTTCCAATTCTGCCAGTTGAGCCAGACTATGCAAGGCTTCACCCCGAAAACCAAGGCTGGTAATCTTCCAGAGATCTTCACTCTGATGAATTTTGCTAGTGCTGTGGGGGGCGGCGGCTTGCTCTAGATCGCCTAAGCTCATTCCGACCCCATTGTCTGCCACCCGTACCCGCCATTGGTCAGGCCAAAGGGAAACGGTAATCCGGTTGGCACCCGCATCCAAGGCATTTTCCACCAATTCCCGGACTACGGCAGCTAGAGAGTCAATCACTTCTCCAGCCGCAATTAAATTGACAACATCTGTGGGTAGGACTTGAATATTCGAGGTCATACCCTCAGTGTATCGACTCCCTGGTTATGCAAGGACAAATCATCCTGAATGAGCCAGGAAACCGCGATCGCCCTCAGGTTGCGAGCACTAGACTAGAGTTACAGGGGTTTGCCCAAAGCCCTGAATACGCTGATGTATGGAGGTGTCCTTGTGGTTCACATTACAGACCAACGGCTAACACTCCCAGAATTTCTAGCGATGCCAGAAGCCGATAGGACCTACGAATTTGTGGAAGGTCGGGCCATCCCTAAAACCCTTCCCAGGTTCTTACATACCTCCCTCCAGAAAGCGCTGTTGATCCTCCTAGACACCTGGTGTCGGGGCCGTGGGCGCGTTGAATTAGAGTGGGGAGTCATTCTGAAGCGTCGAGGGGAAGATTGGGTACCTGTCCCAGATCTCACCTATTTTTCTTATCATCGCCTTGCTGCGGATTGGCTGGAAGATTCAGCCTATCCTGTGCCACCAGAACTTGTGGTAGATATTATTTCGACTCAGAAGAGCTTTGGCGAGATCCTAGAAAAAGCGACAGATTATTTAGCCGCAGGGATTGATCGAGTCTGGGTGCTCGATTCCCAAGTCAAGAGTATTACGGTGTTTGCTCCGAATGCCCAGCCTCGGATCTACCAAAAACATCAGGCAATTTTCGATCCCCTATTTCCAGACTTGCATCTCACGGCTCAGGAAGTGTTTCAACGGGCAGGATTGCCTTCTGGAGGCAATAATTTCTGAGCTGCCTCTAACACGATGTCAGTTCGACGAAAGGGCTATCGAATTCACGTTAAAACGGGGCGATATGGCTCGTTTCTGCTGAAATTCTCTAACTTTTTCTCCCAAAAGAGTGCCTTGCCCATCTGAGGATCGAGTTCATAGCCATTGAATCCAAACGCTTTGTAAGCTGCTTGAGCAACATAATTCCCTTCCAGAACCTCCAGCGTGAGTTTACAGCAGCCCAATTTAACTGCAATCTCTTCTACTTTCTGGAGAAGTAATTTAGATAAGCCTCTTCCTCGATAGGGTAGGGCGACGATCACGTCGTGAATATTCAGTAATGGCTTACACGCAAATGTCGAGAATCCTTCAAAACAGACGATCAATCCTGCGGGATTTCCATCAACAAAAGCAAGAATGACATGGGCTGATTCCCTTTTTGTAAGTTCTGCTGGAAGATTTGCCTTAACGTCATCAGACAAACCCTGACTGCCACCCATCAGATCGAGTGCATAGGCATTCATTAATTGAACCAGGGCTTCGGCATGGGTCGGTAAATTTAGATTGGCCTCAATAATTTCGATCATCTCCGTTGTGGGATAGAAGGTGAATGTTGGGTGCCAAACCTTCTACAGATTGGCAATACCCCGTTTAATTGCCACGAGAACGGCCTGGGTGCGATCGCTCACATCCAGTTTTCTCAGAATCCCGTTAACATGAAACTTAATTGTGCCCTCACTGACATGCAGCACCAGGGCAATTTCCTGATTGGACTTCCCTTCACACATCAGCATCAAAACTTGCCGTTCCCGTTCCGTCAGTTGGGGACTGCGCATCCGTTCTGCAAGACGAACCCCAACCTCAGCCGGAATGTATTTGCGCCCGACATGCACCTGATGAATTGCATCAATTAATTCTTCGCGGGACACACTTTTGAGCAGATACCCCCTGGCACCTGCCTGTAATCCTCGGTAGATATCCTCATCCCCATCATTGGTCGTTAGCACAATAATATGGGCATTAGGACAGGCTTGCAAAATCCCCTCAATGGCCTCTACCCCGCCCATCTCAGGCATCTTTAAATCCATCAACACTACATCCGGTTGATGCTGACAGAAGAGTTGAACCGCTTCGGCACCAGTGCTGGCTTCGGCAATGGTTTCAATACCCGATACGTATTGCAGAATCATGGCTAAACCAGAGCGTACAACGGGGTGGTCATCCGCAATTAACACTCGAATATTTTCCAGGTTACACATATTAGATTGAGTTATTAAAGCAGAATTAAAAGTTTTCAAAGAAAAGGGTTTTCGCGATCGCCGACCTTTGTTGACTGCAGGATTAATGGGTTGGTGATTGAATTGCCTCGCCAATAACGTCATCACTAAAATCCTCCAATAAAAATTATCAAATCAGAGGCGACTCAACTAAAATCTGAGTGCCCTGGCCGGGTTGACTGAGAATACTTAAGAGCGCACCAATTCGATCACACCGTTCGTACATCCCAACCAACCCAAAGCCACCATGCAGGTTATCCAAATTTGTAGGTGGGGTGAACCCCCGACCATCATCCCGGATAGAGAGGGAAACCAGATCGGGCGTATAGGTTAGTTCAATCAGAACCGTTTGTGCCTGGGAATGTTTCAGGGCATTGGTGAGGGCTTCCTGCCCAATTCGCAACAAATTCATGCCGATGTAGGGAGACAGCGGACAGGAATTACCGAGAATATTCACTTCAATGGAAATAGGGGTATTGCGGCTCATCTGTTCCACACTGTCGTAAAGCATCTGAGCCAGATTGGCGTATTCAGTTCCTGGTGGATAAAGCGCCCAAACCGATCGACGGGCCTCCGCCAGACCATTCTTGGCCAGTTGGCTGATATGCTGAAGAATTTGCTCGACGGTTTCTGGTTCCTGCACAATCAGGGGCTTAGCCACCTCCAATTGTAGGGAGATGCCCGTGAATGCCTGCGCCAAAGTATCATGAATGTCACTGGCGATGCGGTTCCGCTCCTCAAACAAGACCGTCTGTTTCGCATCTTCAAACAATTGGTTGAGATAGCTGGCCAGGGTAATTTGTTGACCAAAGGTATAGGCTAGTTCAATTTGCGCGGGGGTAAAGTGGCGATCGTGGGGCAACCAGATATCCAGAGCCCCGATCGTCTTCTCATTCAACCACAGGGGAATATTGAGCAACTGTTGAACGCCATGGGCAGCATACCAGGCTCCTACATCCAGACCCATTTGTTCGGACGCACAGTGGACGTGGAAATGGGTCGTAATATCCTCAATCAGGAAATAGGGGGGATGATCTAAATTCTGATGACAGATGAGGCAGGGAAAACAGGGAAAGTCTGTGTTGCCGGGGTGACCGGGTTGGTCTGAAGGATTCAGGAATCCTCCCTGCCAGTAGGTCAGACTGAGGTGAGCGACGCTACAATCGGCAGCATGGGTCCAATACTCTACTAGGGGGGACTCAAACTGTTCGGCAACAATTTTCAGAATATGGGCAATAATTTGATGCGGATCGGCATCCGTTGCAATCGTATTCAGCGATCGCTTTAACGCATCATTCGCTCTGGCCAGTTCGACTGCCCGTTGTTGTTCGGCCTGGGATTGAATTAATCGTTCTACCAGCCGTTGACGCAAAAGAGCTGCCCCGATTGCCCCTGCCCCTGTTGTTAGCACATCCATTTCTTGCTCAGACCAGAGGTCGTAATTCGCGCAATTATCAAAGCAGAGACAACCAAAATACTTCCCTTCAATAAAAATCGGTGCCAGTCCAGAGACGGTAATCTGGATCGCAGCCATTGCCGCCTGGATTGGCTCTGGGTACTCCCCCAGGGAAAGACACACAGCCCGTCCGGCGTGCAGCTCAGCGACAATAACAGCCACATCATCATTGGTGACAATATGGGTGACTGGATCATCAATTTGCCGTGGCGTATTAGGGGTCGTCCACTCCATCAAAGTCCGGTGTTGCAACCGTCCGGTTACACTGTCCTCAATTTCATCTAGCAAGCTGACCCGACTGGCTCCTGCCGCCTGTCCCAGTTTCTGGAGGGCTTGTTGGATGGCCTGCTCAACATTGGGATTTTCCAGCAACTCCTGTGTTACCTGAGCCACCACAGAAAGCAAGCGATCGCGCTTCGTCAGGGCCTCGTTCACGCTCGCCAGTTCTGCCGCCTGTGCTTGAGCCGCTTTCTCCTGTTCGCGTGCCACTGCTGTCTGTCGGGCCTCTTCTGCCAGTCGCGCCATCTGGATCGCCAGGGTTGCCTTTTGAGTAATGGTATGGCAAAAGGCCAGCTCAGATTCCGTAAAGCTTTCCCGATCGGGAGCGGTTAACCCAATAAATCCTAAGGGTTCATCTCCACGCATCATCGGAGCACAGATTGCCCCATTGCATCGCCGACTGCGGTGAAATTCGGCAGCTCCAGGCCATTGATCGGGATCATCCGCCGGAAAATGGATCGGGCCACGTCGGGCCAGCATCCGGCTCCAAGCCAGCGTGGTATCAGCCGGAATCGGGCGACTGAAGGCATAGTCATCTGGAATAATCCCATAGGGTGGTAAGCGGACTCCGTCGGCATCGATGCCCAGATCAGGACAAAGCGTGTGGGATTTTGGATCATAGAGAAAGATCTGAGCATCCAATCCATCAATGATGCTAATGGCTTCCCGTAGGAGCGTACCCAGAAAAGACTCCAGATTGAGATCGTTCGCCAGCCGATCAATGCTGTGCTGCAGCGAATGGTTCACCCGCGCCAGTTCATCTGCCCGTGCTTGCTCTGCCTGAGTCTGCATAGCCGCTAATTGAGATAGGAGAATCGCCAGGGCAGCCTGATTGGCTAAGGCCATCAGCAGTTCACGGGTTTCCTGGGAGAATTCGCAATATTCCCGAAACCCAAATCCGAGGAACCCCACACTGCGATCGCCCGCCTTCAAAACCAGACAGGCCACCTGCTTGCGTCCCTCTCGCAGATGCCAGTTGTAGTTATCCGGCCAAGCCAGATCCACGAGTTCTGGTCTGGCTGTCATCAGATCCAGGGTCAGGAGCATATCCTCCGCCTCCATGATCTGAAAAATGGGCGTAATATCTGCCGGAAACGGCGCATCGAAGAGGGTCGGTTCGGTCGGGGTTCCGGTTTCGCTTAACTGCCCATCGATCACCCGGGCAGCCAGTTCAATCATGCGATCGGGATGGACAACGAAGAGATGGGCCAGATCCGCTTTGAGCGTGGTGGCCATCTCCAGCAAGGTTTGTTCCAGAAAATGAACCAGATCCTTCTCCCGCGCTAACCAGGACAGGTTGCGGTGCAGCACTGCATTGGCTTTGGCAAACTCCGCAGCGCGTTCCTGGGCAGCTTGTTCCCGTTCACAGGCGATCGCCGCCTGTTTCGACTCCGCCGCTAAGCGCTGCATTTCTGCCGCTAGTGTTACCTGATGGGCCAGCGCCTGGGCCAGTTCGACCTGCTCAGTTGTAAATTGATAATCACGAGGCAAATGAATGGTTAAAGCCCCAATCGTCGTATCGCCCAGAAATAGCGGGACATTGATTTCCTTCAACAACCCCCAGGGAAGGAGGGCACGGGCTACCCAGGGCAGGTCTTTGGTAAATGGACTGCTGCTGTGATCCTCATAAAAGATCGGATTTTTGCGCTGGCACAAAGGGACTCCATTGATCATTTCTGCCGGAACCCGAAACCCCTCCAATCCTGCATGGTAGGGCAAGGTTTGGGCAATCTCTGTGCGATCCAGAATCCGCCCGTCCAGGTAGAGTTGCTCGACGTAGGCAGTATGCTCGTTCTGCGACCAGTATTCCGTCAACGGGGATTGAAACTGGTGAGCAATGGCCGTCAAGACATGTCCCACAAAGTTGTCTAGATCGGGATCAGTAGATAACAGCTCCAGCGATCGCTGCAATACGTCATTGGTGCTGGAGATAGCAATCGGACTGACTGAAATTGGACTCGCTAGCATTTGTGATGAAGTGGCAACTTGCCGCTGCCGCTGCCGCTCGATGGCCTCCGCTTGCAGTAAGGCATAGGATTCTTCACAACTCTGCAGACGCGATCTCAAAGCAGCATTCTCTGCTTCCAGGGCTGAGAGGCGATCTAGCAGTAACGACGGTACAGCATCCATAGAAATTCTTAGAGAGCGATACAGTCATCCGGGGGAGGGGACAACCGTTCAAGCATCACTATACAAGCTCTCTCGCTCAACCTGGCCCAACGAAAGTTAGGGATATCGTTATACCCTGACGCCAACTCAAATCTCGACTTTCTCTATAGGCAAGACCATCTCAGGGCTAGAGACAGGCCCGGAGGCGCACCTTACTCTTAAATCACACAGTTACTACAAACAGAGAGGAAACACAGAATGTCTACAGATTTGCCAGTTGTAGTCGATAAAAAGCCTACGGTGCTGGAGCTAGAGGCCGGAACTTACTACTGGTGTAGCTGCGGATTATCAAGCAACCAGCCCTTTTGCAATGGTGCCCACAAAGGCACATCTTTTACCCCTTTAGCGTTTGAAATCACTGCAAAAAATCCAGTTGCTCTCTGCCTTTGCAAGCAGACGGCCAACCCACCCTTCTGTGATGGTTCCCATCACCAACTAGAAAACTAGCCAGTTTTTCTCAGGACGAATCAGCCAGTACGAACCCTAACCCCAATTAAGGACTCAAACTATGCTTGAACGGAATCCTTTTGCAGAGCCTCTGACGCCCGAAAATGCTGCGATGATTTTAGTCGATCATCAAGTGGGTCTATTTCAATTCTTGACATCGGTTGATCCATTAAAGCTGAAGAACAACATTATTGCTCTGGCTAAAGTTGCCAAGCGGTTCAACCTGCCCACATTGTTAACAACCAGTTGGCCCCAGGGTCCCAACGGTCCAACAATGCCAGAACTGGTTGACCTCTTTCCCGACCACAAAATTATTGATCGCGACACCGTGAAGTTCTGGGATCATCCCCCTTCCGTTGAAGCGGTGGAGAAAATGAATCGCAAAAAGCTGATCATTGCAGCCCTGGATACCACCACCTGCCTATCCTTTGCAGCTATCTATGGGGTGCAACGGGGCTACGATGTGTATGCCGTGATGGATGCATCGTCTACCTTTGACCAGTTGAATGAACAGGCTGCCATGATGCGGATGGCCGCTGCTGGCGTGGTTGTGACGACCTGGGTTCCCGTATTGGCGGAACTGGCCAATAATACCGTCAAGAATGGGTTTCACATTGCCGATCTACTGGCAGAACACACGGGCAGCTATAGTGCAGCCTGGAATAACTTTGCATCAACTGCCAAAACGGCTGAAATCGTGCAATCCCAGTTGAGTGAAGCCCGCAAAGCATTGGTAACTCCGTGATTCATCCTAATTACGATGACAACACCTTGCCCGCACAATCAGTTTTCTAGCCCTTACAAGAACACTCAGCAGAACAGTAACCATGTCTATTCATGAACTTCTCACGCCCCAGAATTGCACGGTGATCCTGATTGACTACCAGCCCCAAATGTTCTTTGGGGTGAATTCAATGGACCGCCAGCTCATTGTTAATAACGTGGTTGGACTGGCCAAGGCAGCCAAGGTATTTGACGTACCTGTAATTCTGTCCACAGTAGAAACCAAGAGCTTTAGTGGTTACACCATTCCTGCACTGACCGAGCAGTTTCCCGACTATGCGCCGATCGAGCGAACCAGCATGAACTCCTGGGAAGATCCCGGCTTCCGCGCAGAAGTGGAACGCATTGGTCGCAAAAAACTGGTCATGGCTGCTTTATGGACAGAAGTTTGTTTAACCTTCCCGGCGATCGAAGCCATTCGAGATGGCTATGAAGTCTATGCAGTTGTAGATGCCTCTGGCGGCACTTCTGAGGTAGCTCATGATACAGCCATTCAACGCATGGTGCAGGCAGGCGTCGTTCCAGTCACCTGGCAACAGGTGCTTCTGGAATTTCAGCGGGATTGGGCTCGGAAAGAAACCTACTACCCAACACTGGATGTAGTGAAAGCGCATTCTGGTGGGTATGGAATCGGTGTGGAGTATGCCTTCACCCTGGTTCACGGTCAGCCTGCCAGCGTACCGACACTGGAACCTATTGCCCGCCACTAGTCGCCTATTAAGACTGCTTTCTGGGGATTCCCTAAAACATGCAGTCAGTGATGCTTGTAGATTTGAGTTCTTCCTCGAATTTATGTCAACGGATGACTAGAGACGGGTAATCCACACAGGTGGTCTGACAGATTAACGAATGGGATTGACCAACACCCACCTTTAATCCTTGCTGTCATCCTTGGCTGATGTAGCGTAGTTAACTGGGCAGGCCACCCTTCCTCAGGCAGTATAGATAAGTTGATAGCCCTCCCCTGGTTCTCCTATGCCTCGCACCTCACCCGAAACAACGGCTTCTAAGAAATCGGTTCAATCTCGTCTCACATCGGCTTTCCAGCAATTGATGTCTTTGCATTGGGTCATGTCCTGGTGCTATTTCACCCTGTTTGCCACCGGATACGTTATGACCCACTGGATTCCGGGCGATACGGACTTTCAAAGTAGCGCCTACGACTTTCATAAAGGATTGGGAGCACTGATGCTGGCTTTGCTCACCTGGCGGGTGTTTCTGTTGCTGCGAGTCTGGTGGAAAAAATACAGCCACCATCTGCCTAAGTTTTCCCTGCCTTGGTGGCGCAAGGCATCTCTCCATGCGCTGCTATATGTCTTTATGTGGGCAGTGCCCCTGACAGGCTTTTTTCTGTCGAACTCTTACCAGTCCAATAATGTGAAGTTCATGGGCATCATTCTGCCGGATCTGTTCCCACAAAATAGTACGGTTCTGGGATTGGCACGTAGCATGCACTTCTGGTTTGCCTATGCGTTTCTGGCTTTTGTTTTGCTGCATATGGTGGAGCAGCGCAAGGTGGTGCGATCGATCTGGCGACGCTGGACACAGGCTTTCAAGCAGCGTCACTCCAATACCTGAAGAATCTCCTCGATTGCATCGGCTTTGCGGATGCAATTGCAAAGAATAACTAAGCGATACAGCTCATTTCACAGAAAAATCAATGATGACAACATTGGAAGCACAAACCACAAATTGTGCTGTAATCAAAACGCTCAATCGGCAGCAAGCCAATACATTAGTTGCTTTTCTGAATTACAAGAAATATCACTGGACGACCTACGGGCCACTGTTTCGGGATTTGCACCTGCTCTTTGAAGAGCAAGGCAATGAGGTTTTTGCCATGCTGGATGAACTGGCCGAGCGATCGCTGATGCTAGACGGTAAGCCAGTCACGGATCCGGCTGATTACCTCCCCCTATCCAGCGTGAAAGCATCTACTGGTGAGTTGTCATTGTCTGAGATGGTTCGGGAAGCCATAGCGACCCACGAACAAATCATTCAGGAACTTCACGCCGATGCCGATATGGCCAGTGCTGCGGGCGACATTGGTACAGCGGATGTCTATACGCGATGTGTGCAGATGCATCAGAAGCACCGCTGGTTTTTAAAGGAAATCCTGCGTAAGGATGACGGACTCATTTCTCAATCAACGGTCGTATAAGTCAGGTTTGAACAATATGAAAGCAGTTCGGCTGCACGATTACGGTGATCCTGAAGTTCTGGTTTATGAGGAGGCACCCCGACCAGAACCAGCAGCCCATGAAGTCCTGATCCGCATCCGTGGCGCGGGAGTCAATCCGGCAGACTGGAAAATCCGGCAGGGTTATCTGAAAGACAAATTTCCCTTTCCACTGCCGCTAATTCCGGGCTATGACCTGGCTGGCATCGTGGAAGCAAAGGGGAGCCAGGTGACTGATTTTGCAGTGGGAAGTGAAGTCTTCGCCATGCTGCCACTGAATCAACTGGGGGCTTACGCGGAGTATGTCATCGCAGATGCCGCGTTGGTTGCGCCCAAACCCAACACCGTAGACTTCACAACCGCTGCAGGCATTCCCAGTATTGCGCTCACTGCCTGGCAAGCCCTCTTTGATCTGGCTGAATTGCAACCCGGACAAACCGTTCTGATCCATGGGGCAGCGGGTGGGGTGGGTCAATTTGCAGTACAGTTTGCCCGGTGGAAAGGGGCAATGCTGATCATTGGGACAGCTTCTACCCGTAACCTGACTACCATCCAGCAATTAGGGGTCAATGTCGCGATCGACTACACCAGTGAGCGCTTTGAGGATGTAGGCACCCATGTGGATGTGGTGCTGGATACGGTGGGAGGCAAAACCCGGCAGCGATCGTGGCCGGTGCTCAAACCAGGCGGTATTTTAGTCTCCACTGAGGGAGCCGCCGATCCAGTTGTCGCTCCATCAACGCAGATTCGGGGTATGCCTCTTTTCGTTACCCCCCGAGACAATGCTCAACTCCGTCAGATTGGGGAACTGATTGACAATGGCACCATTCAGCCCCCGACTGTCGAAACCTTTGCCCTGCAGGATGCTGCCCAGGTGCATCGAGCGATTCAGCACGATCAGCGGCGCGGCAAGTTTGTTTTACAGGTTGGTTGATTGCATTCTTCAAAATTATGAACCACTTCAACAATCGTCATTTGAAGTCAGAATTGGGAACTTCTCCAGGTCCGTCCAGTCGGCGTCGGTTTGTTAAGTTGGCTGGAATAACCGGAATTTCAACCACGCTGAACCTTGCTTTTCATGGCTTTAGAACCACAAAGGCGATTGCCAAACCAACCCGGCAGTCCGAGGCAGACACTTCCGCTGTTCGCATGGGGGTTGTAGGATTATCCTTTTACCGCGTGGTGGGTGGCATTGTCCAGAATGTTTTAGAGTCTCTGGGATACCGGGTAGACATCACGGAGGGACCGCATGCGGAGATCTTCCCTCGTCTGGGTCGGGGTGAACTGGATATGCTGGTTGCCGTCTGGCTCCCGAATGGGCATCAAACACTCTTTCAGACTCATGGGAAGCAGGCTATCGAATTAGGACGGCTTTATGACGATGCCCGCTTCTTTTGGGGTGTACCGGACTACCTGCCGACCGGGATTCAATCCATTTCTGATCTTGCCCGTCCCTCTGTTGCCGCACAGATGAACAAATTGATTCAGGGAATTGGTCCCGGTGCAGGCATCACCCGCCTGTCACAGGAAGTGATGACACGGTATCAGCTGGATGCTGCTGGCTATCAGTTTCGGACAGGGACAGAGCAGGATTGGATAAAAGCCTTCCGTCAGAGCGTGGCGGCTCAACAAGGGGTGATTGTGCCGCTATGGCAACCGCAGTATCTCAATCAGGCGTTTGCTATTCGTCGGTTGCAAGATCCACTGGGTGTTTTTCCCGGTGCCGATCGGTGTGCGCTGGTTGTGACAAAAGCCTTCCGAGAGCGTCTCCCAGCGGATACAGTGAATATCCTCAGTCGAATTTATCTGGGTGTCAATGCTGTCACCGAAATGGATTACCTTACCAGCCTGAAGGGACTGTCTCCCCGTGAAGCGGCAACTCAATGGATGAACCAGAACCCAGACTTAACTCAATCCTGGCTAAAGCCAATGTCCTGATCCGTTGATACCGGATCGTTCTACTGAAGAAGCAATTTGTCATCAGCTCCTCCTATTCCCAGATTATTCCTACTTGCAGCCTTAACGTC
>JAYKHH010000019.1:0-4302 GCA_035285265.1 Leptolyngbyaceae cyanobacterium
GACGCAGAACCAGGTTGTTTTTCTAGATCGAGATGCTAGAACTGCGCTCAAAAGTGCAGGTACAGCAATGGTATCTGGGTGAAAATCACACAAGTTGCTGTTGTATACCACTGGATACAGCAGGTACACAACTGCCATAGTTATCGCCTGACTCTTTTTTAATCCTGCTTGAAGTACAAGTAAGTAGGCCAATAAGGCACCCAAGGCTAAAGCAATAGCCTGTACTGCAAACAACCAATAAACGCTGGGATAGATTTTGTACAGAAATGCTAGTAAGTACAAAATCCAAGCAGCATGATCAGATAAAACATGAAAGCCTAATACTGTAGAAATGGGTGGTTTTCCTTGACTAATTAAGTAGACCCCTTGATCGAAAACAGCTAAATCCCCAGATGAGTTAAATAACTCGTGTCTAAGGACGCTAGATACAAACAAAATTGCAGAACTAATAAGAATGGCTAAAATAACCGTCTGATGATTACGTAATTTTTCTATCACCTTAATTACGGCTCCTAAACTATTGATCCCTCCACAAGGATTCATATTGAAGTCCTAAGAAAATTCAACTTTGTTTTTTGGATCAATTAAATCGCATTTTTTTACGACAAACCAGAGTGTAAACCCCAAAGGGATGGAGCAAATTTGAATATAGAGAGGAGTACCTAAATATCCAAAGAATGATGATATTTGCACAATTATCGACACCCAGAAATAGCGGGGGAAATAGAAAGCAAATATAATCGATAAGATGTCGGCGGGGTAAAAATATCTTTCATGCATCTTTGGCAGAAGATATGGCATGAAGAGAACTGATAGAGTCGCCAAATATATCAATCTATCTTGAGTGATCTGTAGCTTACTTCTGTAAGCAAGATATGCCAACAAAAGTATGGCAAAGATGGTGACCATTAAACCTATAGGAACCAAAACATCATAAAAATCATTGGAAATCCACTGATAAAGATTGGGTGCCCCCTTGACTAGTTCTTTGTATTTTCCGGCTTGTTCAAAGTAAATTAAAAGTAACTCTTTGAAGGGTCTGCCTGCGATCCATGCTGGTAGCAGTGCAATTATGTAGGCTACTGGAATAAATGGCAGATAATACCAGGAAATTCTTTGCTTTAGAATCATGATTAAAAGAAAAGGGGCTAAAAACATAGCTTGCAACTTAAAAGAAAGTGCCAAACCAAAGCTAATTAATGCTGAAACTTCTCTTTTTTTAGACAAAAAATAAATACAACCTAGCAAGAAAGTTGTATAAATAACATCGCACTGACTCCAGATAACGCTATTGCAATAGACGGCAGGACTCAGGATTACTGCTAGAAATGCAAAGCTTGGCACCCTACCTTCTGGATATTTGAGTCGAACAATCTTATAAGTTAAAAAAGCACATACAAAATCAAACATCATCGCTAAAAGCTTGATTGCCACGATTTTAGGCAATCCAGAGAGTAGGGTGGCGGAAATTACTAGCCAGTAGAGATAGGGGGGATTATAGTCGGCAAAAGTATATTTTAGAGCACCAAATCCACCGTGGGAGGCGATAAAATCGTACCAAGGTTCCAAAAAGAATTTATAATCAACCGATTGATTAGGAACGCCAATAATTCGGATCAGGATGGCAAAAAGAACCCCTGCAGCCAAATATCCTGGCATCGAAAATCGAAAAAAATTGAAGGGTTTATTCAATTGATCCTTCACAGTTTCTAGTAGATTCATAAATTCTGCTTTATGTGAACAATAATGACATCAAGTTTATTGCTTGCTGATCTTCAATCTGTTCTAGCGATCCGATTTGAGTCGTGAATAGGGTTTTCCTCGGACACCCTGTTCACAAAGCCTCTCTTCCTTGCAAGTTCACAACTCATTTAGAATTGCGATATCGCAATGTATCGATCAAGATGAGATTTTTAGAGCAAGTTCTGAATCCCTCTGGTTTGTATTAAACGGCATCACTTGATATTTTGGGGCTTGATGGCAATCGTCGAACAATTACTTATACCTTAGAGGTCGCTCAAGAGTATACTTTCTGATGACCAACCTCAAATAATTCTAAACTTGAAAAGTCTCAACTCAGACACCCAATGGACTTTGGTGCTTTTAGTTGGAGCCTTGGGGCTTTGGTGCATTGCCCTAGGTGACTTGCCACTTCGGGATTGGGATGAGGGAACCTATGCCAGTGTTGCCAGGGAAATCTACCGTTCTGGAAATTGGCTACATCCCAGCCTGTATGGCCAACCTTTCTTATTCAAGCCGCCCTTGGTGGAGTGGTTGATTGCCCTAAGCTACCGGGTTGGGGGAATTAGTGAATTCACAACTCGTCTACTCCCATCTTTGCTGACGGCCTTAGCCGTTCCTTTAATGTACGGAGTGGGGCGAGAAATTTTTCAGCAGCGTTTACCTGCTCTTTTTAGTGCTCTGGTTTATTTGACGTTGCTGCCCGTCGTCCGTCACGGACGATTAGCCATGCACGATGGCATTGCTGTCTCTGCTTTCTTGCTCCTATTTTTAGGCTTGTTGAAATCTCGTCAGCACAAAATCTGGGCGATCGCCGCTGGGATAGCTCTCGGAATCATTGGCTTTTCCAAGGGCATTTTGATGTTGCTACTGGGGGGGATCGTCCTGTTGTTTCTGATCGCAGATGGACAGATCCAGTGGCTCACTAATCCTTACTTCTGGGTAGGCATGTTCCTTGGCAATGTACCTCTGCTAGCTTGGTACGCTGCTCAAGGGCAACATTATGGGGCCGACTTCTGGAAAATCCATTTATTGAATCAATCCTTCGATCGCGTTTGGCAACCGGTAGAGAACAATGCTGGGCCACCTTGGTACTACCTGTTAGAACTTTTAAAGTATTCATGGCCTTGGCTAATCTTCTGGCCTGGAGGACTGGTTCTGGCTTGGCGACAACGGTATTGGAGTTGGGGGCGACTGGTTCTCATCGGTACTGTTATTTTCCTAGGCACCATCTCGGTGATGAAGACCAAACTTCCTTGGTACGTGATGCCCTTGTATCCCTTTATGGCATTCGCGGTAGGTGCTCAGCTTACTGAACTGTGGCAAACTCGAAAATCCTACGCTTGGAGTTGGATGGGATGGTTGGGATTTTTGGCGATCGCCAGTCTCAGTGCTCCTGTTTACATTGGTTGGACAGAATCTAAACCTCTATTAATCTTGATTGGATTAGTCCTGGGCTTGACATTTGGTTTAGCAGCTTGGTTGCTGTATCAGCGGAACCACCAATTCATCCCAGTGCTGTTCTCAGGGTTTTATCTGAGTTTGGGGCTGTTAATGACCTCTAACTTCTGGATTTGGGAATTGAATGAAGCCTTTCCGGTCAAGCCCGTGGCAGCTCTGATTTTGGAAAATGTATCGCCAGAAGCCAAGGTTTACACCTCCTTTGCCTATAATCGCCCTAGTTTGGATTTTTATAGCGATCGCTCCATCCACCCCATTGGTAACCAAGACCTACAGCAACTTTGGTCAACGAAACCCTACCTCCTACTAGATGACAAAGCCTTGGCAGCAGCCAAGCTCCCTAAGATGAAAAAACTGGGCATAGCCGCAGGATTTACGTTGGTAGGTTCCCAGTAGAGCATGAGTAGAGCAAAGGTTGAATCAATGAAGCAAGTCTCAGCTTTGAAGCTCAAGCAAAGTCAATTTAGAAATATAGTTATTTTGCTGCTCTTGTGGTTGGCAGCGGCGGCAGTAGACCGGATTTGGTTTGTGTTAGACCATGCTGAGCCTGCTTGGGATCAAAGCGACCACCTAACTAGAGCACTCAACTATTGGCGAGTCTTGCAACATCCCCAACTCTTTTCAGGCGGATGGTGGACTGAACTTTGGCAGCAATCTACGACCTATCGTGCTCCCTTGGTTTATCTAGCAACAGTGCCCTTTCTGTCTTTGTTTGGCAAAGGATTTGATCAGGCGGCTCTGGTCAACCTGGGATTTACTGCCATTCTGCTAGTCGTCCTTTATCGCCTAGGAAAACACCTGTTTACGCCTCAAACAGGATTATGGGCGGCTGGATTATGTCTGCTTGCTCCCAGTTTGGTCTTCAGTCGCACGGATTACTTGTTGGACTATGGGCTAACGGCAATGGTGACTGGCACCTTTGCTAGCCTGACCCAATCGTGATTCAAGCAGAAAAGGCTTTAGAGTATCGTCTCAAACTGAATCCCCAGGATCTGGAGGCAACCTATACGCTGGCTCTGACTTATATTTTGCAGCGGCGGGTGGAACCTGCGATCGCCACCTTTACTCGCATTACAGAACTCGACGCTGCGAATCCCTATG
>JAYKHH010000020.1:0-10040 GCA_035285265.1 Leptolyngbyaceae cyanobacterium
ACCGGAATCTGATTGTCTTCTTTATCGTTGAATAGCTTGGCAGCAAACATTTCAGCAATACATTGCCCCAAGCCTGCGTTGAGATTCTCCTTTTTAGCTTCTACGATCGCACAAACTGGGGCACTGACCATGAGCTGTTCTGGAGAAGCACTCATTAAAAAGTCACAAACCCCATTCAGCCCTAAGGACGGTTCTACATTAAACTCAACCCCTGAAAACAAGCTAACCTTAGTGGCAAGCTGACGTTTAATTTCAACCAAGATCGGCGCAATAATCAATTCTGACCGGGACTTTTCAGTATTGATTGCTAAAGCTAAGGGCAGGTTGTAATTTAACGTCTCTTTGAGAAAAGCGCTAGGTTCCCGTTCCGGCGTGCTGGCGAAAAAATCAACTTGCTCAGCCGTGGTTAGATGGAGCTTCTTCTTGATGCTCTCTAGGGTGAAATCACTGTAGAACATAGTTGGTTCAATGCGATCGCCAAGGTGCAGGACGTAAATACCCCTAAGATATCCATTTCCGCAACATCCTACCGGTTCTTACCTGACTGACGATCTCTCCTTCCCCATAGGGTAGGCATCTTAACCAGAAATGCAGGCCATAGAAAATCGCATCCCGTCCTTCGGGATAAATGGCTGTCCTGCCTCTGCCTTCAGACCAGACACCAAAGTCTCCCTTCAGGCTATGGCTTTCTAGGTGCAGGAAATCTTATCGTTCATTCATGACCTATAGCACGCTGGCAAAATTGTCTACAATTAACGTAGCGGTGTTTACAGAATTTAATATTCAGATAGGCAGAATTGAGAAAAGCAAACCGTTGCTTCATTTGTTCGATTGTTCGATTTCACGATTAGGAGAGACCCATGACTGACATACCAACCGGCGGTCAAATGCTCTGGAAACTAGAAGGAGATGACCGAGTCTTGTACCTACGGCATCACGATCTAGAGCCGTGGCGTCCCTATGAAGAATTTCCGCAGTATTTTCTGTCCGACCCCAAAGGATTTTCTAAAGGCATTGCCACCTTTCTAGCGCTGTTGAAGAAAAACTGGACTGCCACCAAATCCTAGACAAGGGCAGGAAAACCATTTTGTGAATGGTCTTCAACATCTGGCCCCATTGCCATAATGCTGGTTACCGCAATGGGGCCAACACACCTCAAGGATGCATTCATTCAGGTGATTTGTAACAGAATATTAAGGGGTGTAAACGATTGTCCTAGACTTTGTTGCCAGCTATACCTCTCTCAAAAATTGTTGGAGGTATGAGTCTCAGACATCTTCTGAACCTCAACCTTAGGCAGGAATGGAACGGCTTTCAAGAGCTGGGTCAGTTGACTGGATAGGGGTGATTTCATCCCCTCCCCGCATCACTACACAAGGCTGAAGTCAGCTATGGAAATACCTTCTAGCTATTTAGACCCGCTAGCCATCAGATTCACTGACTGCCGTTCTGTCTCGACTACATTCCTACCCTTCCAGCGGATGTGGCATCAAGAAACTCCATTCAAATAACGCTTCTCAAGGCGATCTGTACCCTTGGATCAAACTGGTTGACGAGTCGCAGGACACGAATCGGGTGATCTCCACAGTCAGCGATATTCGTGGATATACCAGGGCAGTAGATCGGGTGGCGATCGCGGTAATCCCTAGCCTTAAAGGGTTTCAGCGTTTCAGAGCACCCTGGCCGTGCTGGATTCAGCGCCGGAATTGTTGCGGATCGTGAAGAAATAAAAACTTGTACTAACTTAAAAAGAATCGCGTTCTATTCGTCTTAGTATAAAAGGGTCTTGGAAGTGACAAACACTAGATGCAGATGAGGCAGCCCTGTTCTCTGACATTAATCTAGTCTCTCATTTTTCCCGGAACCGCTCTCATAAATTCAATGAAAGCACGCTCAGGGAAATGTGATTGTTAGCTAAGCTACTGAAATGCTTGGCGGATGATGATCAGAGGGTTGCAAGGATTGGCTCGGAGCATTACAAAGAGCAGAAATATATCTGTACTTTGGGTATGCTTGCTGCTTCCAATCTTGTGGGTTTAGGTTGTCTCTCGCTGATGACTTAAATGGATTCAGCCCTAGGGTCAATCTTCCACTTTATAAACACGATTTAGGAGATTCAATCAATGCTAGACGCGTATACCAGGGTTGTTTCCCAAGCTGATGCTCGTGGAGAGTTCGTCAGCGATGCTCAAATTGATGCCCTGAGCGCAATGGTTAAGGATGGGATGAAGCGCACCGATGTCGTTAACCGGATCACCGGTAATGCATCTTCTATTGTTGCTAATGCGGCTCGTTCCTTGTTTGCTGAACAGCCCCAACTAATTGCTCCTGGTGGAAATGCTTACACCAACCGTCGCATGGCTGCTTGCTTGCGCGACATGGAAATCATCCTCCGCTATGTAACCTACGCTATCTACACCAGCGATGCTAGCGTTCTTGATGATCGTTGCCTAAATGGTCTGCGCGAAACCTACTTGGCTCTAGGCGTTCCCGGTGGTTCTGTGGCTGCTGGCGTTGCCAAAATGAAAGAAGCTGCGATCGCAATTGCTAACGACACCAATGGCATCACCCGTGGAGATTGCTCTGCGCTAATGTCTGAAGTTGCTAGCTACTTCGACCGGGCTGCTTCTGCTGTAGGCTAAACCCTCATTTAGGTGTCATGAGTTTCAATACATAACAAATGACTCCTTAGCTTTCAACAAAAAATTTTGCTAAACAACTAATAGGGAGAATTCAAATCGATGAAAACGCAATTGACTGAAGCAGTAGCAGCTGCTGATTCCCAAGGCCGTTTCCTAAGCAACACCGAAATCCAAGTTGCTTTTGGTCGCCTTCGTCTAGCTAGTGCTGATCTAGAAGCTGCTAAGGCTTTGGCTAGCAAAGGTAGCTCCTTGGCTCAAGGTGCGGCAAATGCTGTGTACCAAAAGTTCCCTTACACCACCCAAATGCAGGGAAACAACTACGCTGCAGATCAGCGCGGTAAGGACAAGTGCGTTCGTGACATCGGCTACTACCTCCGCATGATCCAATACTGCTTGATCGCAGGCGGCACTGGCCCCATGGATGAGTACCTGATTGCTGGTTTGGCTGAAATCAACAGCACCTTTGAACTCTCTCCTAGCTGGTATGTAGAAGCCCTCAAGTACATCAAAGCTAACCACGGTTTGAGTGGCGACCCCGCTTTGGAAGCTAATTCCTACATCGACTACGCTATCAACGCCCTAAGCTAGAGCGTTTTACTTGGCCCGGAAAGACAGTCAACTGTACCAGTAGGTCAGCAGTTGATTGTCTCGCCGGGCCACTTTGTAGGTACTTCCATAGACTTCTTATGGAAGTCTTTTTTCATACCAAAATTACTGATCGCCTCAATAGCCATTTAGCCCTCAATAGCCATTTAGCTATGGGGCAACAGGTCTGAATAAGTAAAGATTCCGCAATTTCTAAAACGGTTCATTAAGAAATTTAATAGTAGGGGAAGCAGTTATGGCTGACTTACAGGAAGCTGGAAGGCTGGGAATTCGCCCTTTCAGCGAATCGGAACCCGTGGAACTCCGTCCCAACTGGGATGAAGCTGATGTACAGGCGGTGATTAGCGCAGCCTATCGCCAAGTGTTTGGCAATGAACATATTATGCAGAGTGAACGCTTAACGGGTGCAGAATCCCTGCTGCGCCAAGGGAAGATCACGGTGCGTGATTTTGTTCGGTCACTTGCTTTATCTGATCTGTACCGAGAAAAGTTTTTCTATCCCAACTTTCAGATGCGCTGCATTGAGCTGAACTTTAAGCATCTGTTGGGGCGTGCCCCCTATGATCAAGATGAGATTAGCGCTCATTTGGATCTATACGAAACCAAGGGCTATGAAGCAGAGATTAACTCCTACCTTGATTCACCAGAATACCACCAAAATTTTGGTGACAATATCGTTCCCTATTACCGGGACTTAGTCACCACGGGAGTTGGTCAGAAAACGGTGGGCTTTACTCGCCTATTCCAACTGTATCGGGGTTACGCCAATAGCGATCGCGCCCAGGCACAAACCAAGCCTCGCTTAACCTGGGATCTTGCCAGAAACCTAGCTTCCCCGATTTCACCACCCAGTGCCGGTGCACTGAGTGGTTCTGTGGGTGGTCGTCGTGGTGATGTCTTCAAGGTTCGCGTTGTACAGGGAGCTGCTGCATCGGTGCCAGCCTTGATCCGTCGCAGCACGATGGAAATGCTTGTCTCCTATGACCAGTTGTCGAATAAACTTCAACAACTGAATCGGGTAGGCAGCAAGGTTGTGAGTATCCAACCTGTGTAAGTAGAGAATGGAGAATCCAAAGTTCGGTTATATCAGGGGGAGATAATTCCCAGGATCGATAACTGAATCAGGATTCTCCTAGCTTTGCTTCAAAAACATTGATTAAAAACATTGACTAAAGGAGATTATTGCGGTGCCTATTACAGCACAAGCGTCCCGCTTGGGAACCTCAGCATTTAGTGATGCTGCTCCGGTCGAACTACGTCCCCATTCGACTCGGGAAGATGTTGAAATTGTGATCCTGGCAGTTTATCGTCAACTGTTAGGCAATGCCCATTTGGTAGCGGCTGACCGTCTGGTGGTTCCAGAATCCCTATTGCGGGATGGCAAAATCACGGTGAGAGAGTTTGTTCGCCAGGTTGCCAAGTCGGAATTGTATAAGACAAGGTTTTTCTACAACAACTTCCATAGCCGGGTAACTGAGCTGAACTACAAGCACCTGCTAGGACGTGCTCCCTATGATCAAGAAGAGATTAGCGCTCATCTGGATCTGTATGAGACCAAGGGCTACGATGCCGACATCGATTCCTACATTGATTCATCGGATTATCAGGCCAGCTTTGGCGAAAACATTGTGCCTTACTATCGTGATTTGGTAACCACTGGGGTTGGCCAGCGAACCGTCGGCTTTACCCGCTTGTTCTCGTTGTACCGGGGATATGCTGCTAGCAGCAGTTCGCAAGACTCTTCCCGTCTAGTGACTGAAATCGCTCGCGGTACTGCTTCAACGGTGATTGCTCCCGGTAGTACTTACACCCGCCCCTCGCTCCTGGGTGTACCCGTCAACAGTGCCTTTGGGGGTTCTAAAGCCTTTGGCTCTGGTCGTCTGTATCGCGTAGAAGTAGCTGGTATTGCCGGCCCTGGTTATCCCAAGGTTCGTCGTTCCAATAAGGCTGTCATTATTTCCTACGAAGAGCTGTCGAACCACATGCAACGGGTTCAGCGCCAGGGCGGCAAAATTGCCAGCATTACTCCTCTGTAATGGTCTGTGATGCTCAATCCCCTGTAATGACCGCTGCAATTGTGAGTAAAGCAACTCAAACAAACAAAACAGTTAAGTAGGTAGACATTAGATCTTTAATTTTTTAGATCTTTAATTATGTCCGCCTACTTAAGGGTTTGAGTTTGGACTTAACTTGAGGACATTTAATTTCCTTAGTTTGTAATTTCCTTAGTTTGTAATTTCCTTTACTTTGTAATTTCCTTCTCAATCAATCGTTTGGAGTCAGGAGCGCCTATGTTGGGTGATCGATACTTTCGGTATGAAGTGGTGGGTCTGCGCCAAAATGAAGAGACGGATCGGATGGGAAGTCCCATTCGTTCCAGTGCTAGTGTTGTGATTACCGTGCCCTATAGCCGGATGAACGAAGAAATGCAACGCATTACCCGTATGGGCGGGAAACTTGTGAGTGTTTCACCCGTGAGTGCGGGCAACGAATAACGTTAGATGTGTTAACTCCCATGCAAGAGTCCAGTTTTGCGGATTCTCAGGTCTTATCACCGGCGGGCAATTCTGCCGGTGATGAGTCGTCTCTAACGCCGGAACAGGCGATCGCAAATTTACGCGGTGCGGATCTGGGTCTGCGTTATTATGCAGCCTGGTGGCTGGGTCGGTTTCGGGTTGCCACGACCGAGGCGATTGATGCCTTGGTTGACAGTCTGACGGATGAAACAGACCTGACGGCAGACGGTGGGTATCCGCTGCGACGGAATGCGGCCCGTGCCCTCGGCAAGCTAGGAGATCCTCGGGTAGTTCCGGCGCTGATTCAGTGTCTGGATTGTGACGATTTTTATGTGCGGGAAGCAGCAACGCAATCCCTCGGCATGTTAGGCGATCGCAGTTGTGTTCCTGCGCTAATAAGCTTGTTGGCAGGGGGCTTGGAGGCAGCGCAACCCCAACGAGGGATTCACCTCTCCCAGCCCTATAATGCTATTTTGGAAACCTTAGGCGCGCTGGGAGCATCGGAAGCAATTCCCCTGATCGAGCCGTTCCTCAACCATCCTTTTGAGATGGTGCAGTATTCTGCTACCCGAGCGATGTATGAGCTAACCCAAGATTCTGCCTATGCGGAGCGCTTAATCCAGGCGTTGTCGGGTGACAAGTTAGCCTTGCGTCGTGCAGCCCTAGCGGATTTGGGAGCCATTGGCTATTTACCCGCCGCAGAGGCCATTGCCCAAGCCCTGGCAGAAAACAGTCTTAAACTCATTGCCCTCAAGGGCTTGCTTGATAAGCAAGTGCAGCCAACACTGCCGCTGTCTTTATCTGAAGGTGCAATTCAGGTGATGACCTTAATGGATAAACTATTGTAAGCGTGACCACCGCATATAAGCGTGACAGATGAGAATGTAGCTAGCAAGTCATGCTCAGTTTTTCACCCGCCCCTCATCCTTATTTCCCCATGTCTGATACCCTTGCCTCCCTTATCGATGCTGTAGAACAGGCAGATTCTGCTGCACGCCTGATCAAGGCAGTACGGGATTTAGCTGCAATTCGCCTGGAAGGGGCCATTCCCACGCTCATTGCAGTGCTGAGCTACAACAATCCAGGTGCAGCCGTTGCTGCGGTAGAGGGCTTGGTACACCTTGGAGAACCATCCGTCCCCGCATTGCTGGAGCAACTAGATCAGCATAATTACACGGCCCGATCCTGGGCGATTCGGGCATTGGCAGAGATCGGAGATCCGAGGGGGTTAGTGACCCTTTTGGGGGTGGCAACCGCTGATTTTTCCCTGAGTGTCCGCCGTGCCGCTGCCAGAGGACTGGGAGGAATGAAGTGGCATTGGTTTCCAGACCATCTTCTGGAAATTGCTCAGGAAGAAGCCTTGGAAGCCCTCCTGTTTGTCGCCCAACAGGATGAGGAGTGGGTGGTAAGGTATTCAGCGATCGTTGGTTTGGAGTTGCTTGCCTATGATATTGGGGTGCTCCATCCAGATTGGCGATCGCGCATTCAATCTCAATTCGAGCAACTGGTGGTCACGGATGAAAGCTGGGCTGTGCGTGCCCGAATTTGTATGGCACAGCAACACCTCCAGGCTGAAACAGGGGTACCCCCCCTAGAGGTTGACCATCATGTATCATCGCTATCACCGCTCTCTGCAACAGACTGGCAGACCATCCTAGATAAGCTGTACGAGCGCAAGGAACAGGAACGCAGTGAGCGCACGGAAGGTGACCCGCGCCGATATATGGAACTGGCTGTCTCGGTTGCTCCCAGGACTGACGCTGATTAACCGTGGATTCATTAATTATCACTACCAGTTTGGATCCATTTACCCGTGGGTTGGATTATCTGTATGGGGTTCGGAGTCTTTCTGTAGTACCTGAGCTAGTGGATCTAGTTGATGATCTGGAGCGTCGCATTCCTATCTGCACCTGGATTGGTGAACATATTGAAGCGGTCAATACTCGTCTCAACGTCTGTCTCCAAGCTTGCCATGATTGTTTTCACCCTTGGGAGCAACCTGCTATCCAAATTTTTGCAGCGCCCTTGGCTCAGTCCTTTGGGCTAGATGGGGTCTGTAATCTTCAGATCCATCCCATCGCTATCTTGATCGATGTTGGGCGGGTGATGCCCCAGGACTGGCTACGGGTCGTGGTTCATGAATATGCCCATGCCCATGCAGGTTTTCCGGGTCATCATCCACAATTTGCTCAATCTCTGGCACACCTATGTTTGGCCCTAGAAATTGCCCTACCCCCCTGTCAACTCGGTCTGGAAGACAACCTACGGTTTTATCCTGGTTATCCACCAGTTCAAGATCCACTGGCATTTTGGCGAGGGGAAGCGAGAGATTGGCAATCTTAATGTTACAAATTCCTACTTTTTATCCAAAGACATAGGTTTAAGTACCTATTCAGACGTATTCTGAATGATTAGATTCCGGAATATCACAGCAGTTGTTAGGTAATTTCCACAAAGGAAATCACGCCTATCACACTGAAAACTGGCTAGGGGCATGGCACTGTCATACCCCTTATAGCTTCATGATTTTAATCTACAGTGCTAATTCTTTTTGCCAGGGGGATGAGCTCATAACCTTCAATCTCAACTGCTGTTAGTTTGAGTTGACTGACTCAATAGATACCGGGATGGTTCTAATTTTATTAAATGGAGATTTTTTAAAGATGCCGATTCCTTTATTAGAGTATGCTCCTTCTTCTCAAAACCAGCGTGTCGATGGTTTTGAAGTCTTGGGTGATGAGCAGCCCAGGGTCTATACCACCGAGGGGTTGCCATCTGCTAGTGAAAAAGAGGCCGTGATTATGGCAGCATACCGCCAGATTTTCCATGAACAGCAGATGTTGACCAGTAATCGTCAAGTTCTCCTGGAATCTCAATTGAAGGTAGGGCAGATCACAGTTAAAGAGTTTATTCGAGGATTGATTTTATCTGACTCATTCCGACGACTCAATTACGATGCCAACAACAACTACCGCTTTGTAGAACTCTGTGTTCAACGGGTGCTGGGAAGGCAGGTTTATAGCGATCGCGAAAAGATTGCTTGGTCAGCGGTAGTGATGACCCAGGGGATTAAAGGGTTTATTGACGCCCTGCTGAACAGTGAAGAATATATCAGTAACTTTGGAGATAATACCGTTCCTTTCCATCGGCGACGGGTGCTACCCCAACGTAGTCAGGGCGACTTACCCTTTGAGCGCATGGCACGCTACGGTAAGGATTATCGCGATCGCCTTCCTCGTCCTAGCCAATTCACTGGGAGAACCTATGTCGAGCCAGCGGATGGCTTGTTTAAGCAGTTTGAACCCTTTAATTGGGAAACCTTCATTCGCCGTGCCAATTGGCCCGTTGTGTCAGGGCTTGGACTGATGCTAGTGTTGATTCTCTTTGCCTTAGCTCTTTCTGCAACAACTGTTAGCCCTGTTGGTTAAGTAGTTCCACTCATTTCCAATTGATGTAGATAGATAAACCCAGATGCGGTGGACGCTAACTGCCTATGATTAAGATGCATGGGATGCCAAACCTTATTGAGTGCCTGTTAAAGTGCCTGTCAGTGTTCACTGCATCTGGATTTAGAAGCCTCATTATCAGCAAATCGCTATTCAGGGAAAGCGTTTCAGCATTGTTAGAGGCAAATTAAGTTATGTAATTTTTATCAGACTACATCGAATAATAGGCCCGATCTCCCTTATCATAAGATGAATAAGCTTATGAAGTTGTGTAAAAAAAGGGGGTCTTTTATTAACGTGGCTATTCCTCTCTTACAGTATGCTCCTACCACCAATAATCAGCGTGTTGCTAGTTTTGAAACAGCACCCGGCGATGAGCAACCTAGAATTTTCTCGACTGACAATCTGCTCGATAGCTCTTCGATGGGTGACCTGATTGAAGCAGCTTACCGTCAGATTTTCTTTCACGCCTTTGCTTCCGACAGAGAGAAAATTCTAGAATCCCAGCTTCGTAACGGGCAAATCACCGTTCGTGACTTCATTCGTGGATTGCTGCTCTCTAATACCTTTATCGATAGCTTCTACAACAAAAATAGTAATTATCGCTTTGTAGAACACTGCGTTGAAAAGGTTTTAGGCCGTCGCGTTTACAGTGAGCGTGAGAAGATTGCTTGGTCCGCCGTAGTGATGAGCAAGGGTGTCAAAGGATTTGTGGATGCGCTGTTGAACAGCGACGAATATATTGATGCCTTTGGCGAAAACACCGTTCCTTACCAACGTCGGCGGGTGTTGCCCGGTCGTGCTACCGGTGAGTTGCCATTCAATATCAA
>JAYKHH010000021.1:0-8468 GCA_035285265.1 Leptolyngbyaceae cyanobacterium
TCCGCAATTAAGCTTTGTTCGTGGGCATCAAACTGGCCATCTGCCCAGGCAAGGGTCAATAGCCCCCGTAACCACACCTTAACTTGCTCGTCTGTTAGAGAAGATTGAATTAGGTCTGTCATACACATCTGGAACCTCCAGATTGAATATACCAATCCCAGTCCCCTAGAAAGTTGAAATTTCTATTATGAGGAATATGTAGATGAATGCTTCTGTTTACAAACTTAAAGAATTAAGCACCGCTTGGATTTTAGCTTTGGTTCCGAGAAAACTGGCGGTAGACTAGAAGACTGAACTTGTAAAGTTTTGATCGCTTTAGAGGACTGCTCGTGACTCCGCAAGAATTCGCTCTGTTGATTATGTCAGTCTTGACTGGTGTAGCGGGACAATTTTTTTTGAAGGCAGGTGCCTTAAGGCTAGGAAAAGTCACTGGTAGTAATGCTGTCTCCCACATTTTGAGTATTGTTACTACTCCTGAGTTGCTAGCAGGATTGACCTGTTATGGTTTAGGTGCGATCGCCTATATTTTGCTCTTAACACGGGTCAAAATCAGCATTGCAGGCCCCTGTATTGCCTTAAGTTATGTCTTCTCCCTACTGATGGGTTATTTTATTTTTAAGGAACCGATCCCAGTCAGCCGGATGGCCGGATTAGGTTTAATTGTTAGCGGTGTCCTGTTAGTCCTCTTGAAGGGTTGATTCTAGGATTTTCAGGGGGTGTCCAACCCTGTCACCTTGGTTTCAACCATGCCGGATTGTGCTGTAAAAAAATGCGCTGTAAAAAATGTGCTGTAAAAAAATGCGCTGTAAAAAACTCTAAAATGACGGTTGTAGGCAGTGCGATGAAATAAAAATGAAACGTTTTGACCCAGACCTGCTGCGACCCTGGCTCACCCTCGCTGCCATTCTTGGGACGCTAGGCGTTAACCTCTGGTCTAATCTGTTTCCAATCAATGGCCTAAATATTGGCAAACTCTCCAACACACTGTTTGCAGAAGTTCAGATTATCCCTGCTAACTATGCCTTTGCTATCTGGGGGTTAATCTACCTAGGATTAATAGCCTTTGGTATTTATCAACTTCTACCGGCTCAACGCCAAAATTCCGATCTGCGGCCTGCTACCTATCTACTAATTTTGGCTTGTGTAGCTCAGTGTATCTGGGTCATTCTCTTTCTAAGCCGACTGTTTGTGGGGTCTGTCGTAGCCATGGTGGTGATCCTACTAGCCTTAATTGGGATGTACCTGCGGTTGGGGATTGGTCAGCGCCGAGTTTCTCGAAACGATCGCTGGTTCCTGCATATTCCCATCAGCATCTACCTTGGCTGGATTACGGTAGCTACCGTGGTCAATGTGGCTTCTGCGCTCTACAGCTTAGGCTGGAATGGGTGGGGTCTCTCTGCCCCAGTATGGAGCGTCATGCTGGTATTGGTGAGCGGGGCGATCGCAGCTCTAGTTGCCTTCCAACGGCGGGATGTGGCCTTTGTGCTAGTGATTGTCTGGGCATTGGTGGCGATCGTCGTGCGTCAACTGGCCCAACCCTTGATTGCTGCTCCTGCTGCAGGAGTTTCCCTGGCGCTCCTCCTGCTGCTGTTTTGGCAATCCTCAAGGAGACCCTCTACTGCTTAATGGTTCAGTCGCCAAAGGGAAACTCTTCTTCAACTAACCATCGTTCACCCGTATGGTGTAACAGTGTCAGGCAGGAGACGGTAAATTCAAAATAGAGCGATCGCCCCTGAAACTCTGGCCATGCTGCCTTAAAATTTTGTTTCGTGAGATCTCGAAAGGCAACGGTCATATGGGGAGAAAACGGACGCTGCTGAGAGGTAGGGTCTACGATCCCAAGTGTGGTGGCAAGGCTGGTACTTAAGTCTGTTTGTGCCTGTAGGAGTTCTGGGGTTTTCAGTACGTTGATATAAATCACACGAGGCGGGAACGCACCAAACCCTGATAAGGTCATGGGTATCGGTGTTTGAGTCCTCACAAAGTTCCTGAGGTGTTGCTTTAAGTCAGGAACTGTCTCCTCTACTCCTTGAAAGGGGGGTTGAAGCGTTACATGGGGTGGAGATTTCTGTGCTCCCCGGCTTCCATAGCGCTCTGCAAACTCCTGCTTGATCTGGTTGGCATAGTCCTGAACCTCAACCGGAGGTAACAGGGCTAGAAAAAAGAGCCTTTTCGACGGATTCAAAACATAGCAAGGCTAGGGGTTAATACAATAAGTATAAGATCGCAAGCAGTAGCACCACTATGCCCTGGTTTGTCAAAATTGAGGAAGGAGTCGTTGATAAAGCCACGTTTGATCAACAAATCCCTGCTCACAAAGCCTATGTACAAGGGTTGATTGCCAGGGGGCATGAAGCGCAAACTGGTTATTGGGCTTGTAAGGGAGGTGGCATGTTATTGTTTAAGGCTGCTTCCATGGATGAAGCTGAGGCGATCGTGGCTCAAGATCCGCTCGTGCAGTATGGCTGTGTTAGCTACAAACTCTACGAATGGTGCATTGTAGTAGGCGCAAATGTAGTAGGCGCAAACGGGCAGGAGTAGATAGGGGAATAGACGGGTGGGAATAGGTAGAAAACTTGAACGATGAGTAAAGAGAAAGAAAAGGATAACGATGGTTACAAGATTGTTAGTGATAACCGCCAAGCCCGCTTCCAGTACGAGATTCTAGAAACCTATCAGGCAGGGGTGGAGTTAAAGGGAACTGAAGTGAAGTCGATTCGGGCGGGAAAGGTCAACCTGCGAGATGGGTTTGGCTTGGTTCGCGATGGAGAGATATTGCTCCTCAACGTTCACATTTCCCCCCACGCAACCACGACCCAACAGTTCAACCATGATCCTCGTCGTACCCGTAAGTTATTGCTCCATCGCCAGGAGATCCGTAAATTAATTGGCAAGGTGCAACAGCAGGGTTTAACCTTAGTGCCCTTAAAGATGTATCTCAAACGGGGTTGGGTCAAGGTTGACCTAGCTCTAGTCCGAGGTAAAAAGCTCCACGATAAGCGCGAAGACTTGAAAAAGCGTCAAGATACGCGAGATATGGAACGGGCAACGAAAAATTTCTAGGATCGAGGGTGGGGGCACTCCTGGTGGGTGCCCTTAATCTATCGGGCACCCACTAGGGGTGCCCCTACGAAATGAAATTAAAATTACCCAAAAGATAAAGGGAGTGTAGAAATACACTCCCTTTAAGGCGCTCAAACATGAAAAGCAATTTTTTAAATTAAAAACTCAAGGCTAGATTTAGATTACACCTGAGTTACGTAGGCCCAAAACGACCCCTGCTCCTAAAATATGACCAAAGCTCAGGGTAGCTAGCAACTCAGGGGTACCAAACTTGTCCCAGATTGCAGGGAGAGCGAGGGGGAACCGGGGGCCACCCTCTCCAGCGTGTTGAATGGCAAAACGACCAATGGCGATCGCTAATAAGCTACAAACAGCCATAATAATCCCAACGCTGGGAGTCCAGTTAGAGGCGGAAGGAGCGACTGCAAGTAAGGTTGAATAAAGCAAAATTACATCTCCTAAATGTTGATAAAGTTATACAAACACAAAGGATTATAAAAAGCCCTTTGTAATAAACCGAGGTTTGTTTTAATAGTTAACCAACTTTGTTTCGATAGCTAACATTTGGTTAATTTTTGTCAGCTCATCTTGCGGAATCTCAGACCATGGGGGATTTTGCAGGGCGATCGCAACCCATCCTGCTCCAAGCACCTTCATGATTCGGAACCAGTCAATCAATCCTATGCGGGTCAAAATTTGTGGCATTACTCAACTAGACCAAGCGGTCGCGATCACACACCTCGGCGCGACGGCCCTAGGGTTTATCTGTGTGACGAAATCGCCCCGGTACATTGGGCCAAACCAAATTCAGCAGATTATCGAGGGGCTACCGGATGCTGCAGTTCTAGGGCGACGGGTTGACCGGATTGGGGTCTTTGCCGATGCCGACCTCACGGAAATCTACCAAACTGTAACCCTGGCGGGTTTAACGGGCGTTCAACTCCACGGTACGGAATCCCCTCAATTTTGTGCAGTGGTGCGGGCTGCATTACCGGGACTCGAAATTATCAAAGCTCTCAGAGTCCAAGACACTGACACCTTGACTCAAACAGCCCTCTATCAAGGGTCTGTGGATACCTTGTTGCTCGATGCCTATCATCCCAATCTATTAGGCGGCACTGGGAAAACCATTGACTGGCAGAGTTTACAGCATTTCCACGCTAACGCTCCCTGGTTGCTAGCGGGAGGTCTCACCCCCGGCAATGTGTTACAGGCTTTGAGCCAAGTGCAACCTAGTGGCATTGACCTCTCCAGTGGTGTGGAACGTGCCCCCGGTGACAAGGATTTAGAGAAGGTGACTCAGTTATTTGAGCAACTGAAATTACTGTGACATGACTGCGATCGCTCAGTTCCCTGTAGCTTGTAGGTATAGATCTGCCTCGATCAGCAGCACCTAAAAATTTCCCACTTAAATCTTCGTGGTTTACCTGTCTAATGATTGATAGGAAGACTTACCGTAAACGTGGTGCCGACATTACCTTGGCTATCCACAGTGATAGTCCCTTGATGCAAATCGACGCACTTCTTGACGATTGCTAACCCCAACCCGGTACCCGGGATCGCCCCAACATTTTTGCCTCGGTAGAAGGACTCAAACAGTTGGGCTTGATCCTCTAGAGGAATCCCGATGCCCTGATCTTGGATTTGAAAAACTACCTGATGATCTTGAAGGGTCAGTTGAAACTGAATCGTGTCTCCATTCGGGGAATACTTGATGGCATTGGTGAGCAAATTGGTCAGAATTTGCCATACCAGTTTTTGATCGATGCAGCAGTGATGGAGGGCTGTGTCTTGATCCCTAGGGTATGAAAACACAATTTGATGCTGATGGGCATTTAATTGCATTTCGTCTACCAAGTTTTGGCACATTTCCGTTAAATTGAGCGGTTGTGGGTTGAACTCCAGTTTTTCAGCTTCAGCTCGGTTAATCATCAACACATCGTCGAGAAGCTGGGTCATGCGTTTCACCGTGATTTGAATCCGGCGTAGGTGCTCCCGCTTTTTCTCCTCCGGTAACCGATGGCTATAATCTTCCAGAATGCCCGCCGAGGAAGAAATGATGGCTAAAGGGGTGCGGAACTCATGGGAAGCCATGGAGATAAAGCGAGATTTTAGCTGACCCAGTTCTCTTTCTTTTTCCAAGGCTTTACGGATTTCTTCTTCGACCTGCTTCCGCTCTGTAATATCCATAATCACGCCAATCATGCGGATGGGTTGGCCCTCTGCGTTGCGATAGACCTGACCGCGATCGCCCAGCCAGTGTAGGGTACCATCGGGCCAGAGGACGCGAAACTCTGCTCTGTAATCTGTCCCTTGCTCTAGGGCAGCAGCGATCGCCTGTTTGATACCTGCTTGGTCTGCTGGATAGATCACATCTAAAAATGCTTTGTAGCTGTTGGGATAATTGGTATTGGAGGGCAGACCAAATACGTATCCCATGTGCTCGGAAATCAGGGTTTCATCGGTCAGGATATTCCAATCCCAGGTTTCCATCTGGGCAGCTTTCAGGGCTAATCTCAACCTGGCTTCACTTTCACGTAACGCCCATTCAGCTTGTTGCCGTTCGACTTCAACCTGCTTGCGATCGGTGATATCCTGGGCGCAACCAAGCATCTGTCTGACCCTGCCGTCCGGATCTCGCTTGAAAACAGTATCTCGGCTATAAAACCAACGCCAGGAGCCATTGGCATGTCTCAGACGGTATTCGGTTTCAATAATTTCATCATCTGCAGCGGCTGCAACCTTTTGCCCTTGACGATATAAGTATTCCAGATCCTCTGGGTGAGCTAACCTGGGCAAGAAATTGGCACCCATCGCTTGAATTTCTTCAGGGGTATAGCCAAGGAGTTGACGAATCTCCTGGTTAGCATAGACATTGCACTGCTCCACTAGATCCTGGATGTACAAAATATTGGGGCTGTTATCCGTAATACTTTGAACAAA
This sequence comes from Leptolyngbyaceae cyanobacterium, assembly GCA_035285265.1. Lineage (GTDB taxonomy): Bacteria > Cyanobacteriota > Cyanobacteriia > JARCMD01 > JARCMD01 > JAYKHH01. The sequence continues at coordinate 6,007 of JAYKHH010000021.1, forward strand.
CTGTTGGCTTTCTTGGAGGGCAAGTTCGGTTTGTTTACGTTGGCTAATATCCGTCTCTAATCCCAACATTCGCACGACTTGACCGGCTTCATTCCAGATGGCCTGACCACGATTTAATACCCACAGATAGGAGCCATTTTGGTGCCGTATCCGATACTCAGCCTGAAAGAATGGGGTTTTCCGGTCAAAATGATCCTGCTGAGCCTGCATAACTCGTTCATAATCATCGGGATGGATCCGGGTTGACCACTCCTCCGTGGAATTGCTAATTTCGGCATCGGTAAAGCCAAACATCTCTTTCCAGCGAACAGAACGAAAGACCGTATGGGTTGTAAAGTCCCAATCCCAAATGCCATCATTGGTGCCCTGTAGGACGAGTTGCCAGCGTTCTTCACTCTTGCGAAGCGATTCAATGACTTGCTGGCGTTCAATTTCACCCTCTACCCATTGAGTCACGAGCATTAACAATTCTCGATCTAACTCTTTAAAGGAGCGCGGAGCGGGAATGGTGTCGCAGAAACATAGGGTGCCATAAACTTGACTGCCGACTAAAAGCCGGTTACCCATATAGGTTTCTAGATGTCTCACCCGGCAAGCAGGATGATCTTTCCACTCTGATTTACTGGTGTGATCAATGATTAAAGGCTCCGATTGCTTCAAAGTTTGGACACAAAAGGTGTCTTGGAGATTGAGAACATCGCCTCGAGTAATCGCGTTGTCGGAGGCGTAGGTTGCGATCAATTCGCAGCGATCGCCTTCAATACAGGCTACGGAACCATAGTTCAGGTTCAATTGCTGGCAGACGGTTGTCAGCATGTTCTGGAGGCGCTCATGAAAGTCTAGTTCCTGATTAGAAGTCACCTCATACAAAGCTCGGATTTTAGCGGCTCGTTCTCGTAGCTCTTCTTCAACCCGTCGGCGCTCTGTGATCTCGATCTGCAGTTGCTGATTTGCTTCCTTAAGCTGAACTGTGCGCTGATCCACGCGCATTTCTAGCTGCTCATAGGCTTCTTGTAAGGCAGATTCAGCTTGTTTACGCTCCGTAATATCTCGCCCCTCTACTACAATTTGATAGACCTGTCCTTCTTCGTCTAACAAAGGTTTTAAGGACACATCAATATCCAGGAGTGTGTGGTCTTGGCTCCGCATTCGGGTCTCAAACCGAACTAATTCTCCTTGGGCTGCCCTCAGAATTCCCTGGCGCATTTGGGCTTGAGCGAGGGGGGTGCTGGTAAACCAGGCAGTTTCCCAAATCAGTCTGCCTACCACATCCTTAGGTAACAAGCCAGCAAAGTTTAAGGCAGTCTCATTGACATTCAGGATCGCACCTTCAACTGTAAATAGCCCCATCAATTGAAAGGCGGAATCAAAGATACTTCGGAAACGTTGCTCACTGGTTCGCAAGGCTGCTTCTGCTTGTTTACGTGGGCTAATATCTTCCACGACGGCGATCGCAATCTTCGTCCCATGCTGATCAGCAGAAATTACTGAAGCGGTAATGCGTACCCAGATTAAGTTGCCATCACGACGACAATACTGCTTTTCGATCCGGAAAGAATCCTGCTGACCAGTGACAATTTGTTCAAACAATTGCAGGTTCTCTGAACGATGATCCTCATAGGTCAGATCGATGAACTTCATCGTTTGTAGCTCCGCTTCGCTATAACCCACCAGTTCTTGGTAGGCCGGATTCGCTCTGATGAAGCGACCCGTCATATCATTAATCACCATGCCAATGGCTGAATGCTCAAACATGGCTTTCAACCAAGACTCCTGCTCCCCTAGGGCTACTTCTGCCTGCTGCCCATTCCTGAGGTTCTGCTCAACTCCTTGCCAATTAACAGATTGATCCTGATTCACATCCACGCCTTGTAGCAGGCTGGCCTGACTGATCAGCCCCAGGACTTGATTGCGATCGTTCACGACAGGCAGGTAACAAAGCTGATGTTGACGAAACAAGGTAAGTAGGCTCTCTAGGTTCTGATCCTGGGATGGCTTTAAGGTCAGGGGCGATCGCGTCATCACATCGGCCATCGTGAGATCTGGGAGACACTGCCCAGTAGCCACTAGCTGTACCACATCTTTCTCGGTGAATATCCCGACCAACTGTGATTCTTTAACAACCAATGCACAACCTGCACTCAACCTTCCTGGATCGGGTTTGGCAGTAGAATGATTGGGGGAAGGGTGCATACTTGCACGGAACTGGCTCATGCGTGCGATCGCCTCTAACACGGCTGTATCTGGAGCCATAATCAGAGGCGAAGGGTCGATGACTTGATCTAAGTTGAGAGGATTGGAGACACCAAAAGCCATAATTACAGCATGTAGCCTTAACTACATAATAATAACCTGACCCTAGCAGGATCGGGAGGAGAGGCGCAATTCTAGCCCAACTTACCAATGGAGACATCTATCCAAACTTTGCAAGCCAAGGGGTGATCCAATTCTGAAAACAAAAT
>JAYKHH010000022.1:0-5814 GCA_035285265.1 Leptolyngbyaceae cyanobacterium
CTCCTAATGCTCGTGATCTTTGGAATCGCGTTTTGGACTGAAGCCAAGCGCAGTCGTCGCGAACTGACTCAGATTCTTCGGGGAGAGAGGTTAGAGGGATAGCAAAGTTGATGCTTCAGTAAATTACCCGGAAGGTTAGGTTAATTCTAGGTGGAACCGCTTGAGAGGTTTTAGGGATGTGATGTTGCCAGTGATGTTGAAGGCTACCCTGCATGAGCAGAAAGCTGCCATCCGTTAAGTCCAGAGTCAACCGCTCCCGATGCTTTTGGTGTTTGTGCCGCAGCAAAAACCGTCGGGTGCCGCCTAAACTGACCGATCCAATCACCGGATTCTGCCCCAATTCGGGTTCATCGTCGCTATGCCACCCCATGCTGTCCTGTCCCGTTCGATACTGGTTCAGCAGCACGCTATTAAACTGCACCCCAGCCAGCGGTTCAATGCGGGACTTAATTTCTAAGAGGGCCGAAGTCCAAGGTTCGGGGGACATCTGAATACCGGAGTAGGTATAGGATTTCCCTGGGTCTCCATACCAAGCGGTGAGTCTGGGTAAGGGAATTAACTTGCCGAACATTTGGATCTGATCCTGTCGCCACTGGATAGTTTGAGCGAGTTCTGTGTAGAGGCGATCGCTCTCCTGGGAACTAAACACACGGCTGTAGAACACCATCTCACCTTCTAAAAAGGTAAGGGCTTCTGGTACTAAGGGATGGAACGCTTCCGGGGCTGACCAAAGGCTCAGTTGCTCAGACATATGTATACACACTAGCTTGCCAAGAGGAGGGAACGCATTCAGTCCTGTTTCCCCATTTTCAAGGACCGAAGACCCTTTGATCCTGTCCAATTGTCCTGCTTTAGATGGGTGGATCATTGCCGGAGGCGTGATTTCAATAAATTTAAGTAGAATCTTCCTTCAGAACTCCACCGCTGAAGTTGCCCACAGGAGCACACCCATGAAACTGGAAGGAAAGGTCGCCCTAGTCCCAGGGAGCAGACAGGGAATTGGTCAGGAAACAGTAAGGAGATCAGAACCATGCGAGAACCCCTATCCATTCCAGTGATTCTAGGCACCCCCCGCCAAGGTCGCCAAAGCGAATTTGTTGCCCGCTTTATTGTTCAGCAGATTCTCAAACGGGAGGATGTGAAGACGGAACTGATTGATGTACGAACCATGGCGATCGCGACAGATGATGCAGGGGAAGCCCTGAAAGACCCGCAGTTCTCAGCGAAGATGCAACAGGCCGATGGCTTGATTATCGTGACACCCGAATATAATCACGGCTATCCAGGTGTGCTCAAGCATGTCCTCGATACTTGCTTAAAGGAATATATCCATAAAGCAGTAGGGTTGTGTGGGGTCTCCGCTGGGCCGTTTGGTGGCACACGGGTGATCGAGAACCTGTTACCTGTGATGCGGGAGTTGGGGCTGGTGACGATTTTCAATGACCTGAACTTTGGCAATGTCCGTAAGCTGTTTGACGAGTCAGGCAATCTAATTGATCCGCCCACGTATATTCGCCGCCTGGATCGGTTCATGGAAGAGTTGGTTTGGATGTCTACAGTCCTGCGCTATGGACGACAAGAACTCAACTTGAGCCCATAGGGATTTGTTACCGAGCCGGATGGGCACCTAATGCAGTTTGTGGAGAAGGTACGCATAGGAATTGTGAGACCGTGCCCCACCGATTAGCTTTATATATTTGTTCAAGGCTGAGATTGTAACCGTTCCACCCTCCAATGCTTCAATCTGAATCTTCAATCCATACAGCAAGCTCATCCCTCCTAGGGAATTTGCTGGGAAACAGAATCAGGTAAGTTTCAGCGTGAGACTCACACATTTTATTCTGGAATACAACTTGTTGAGGGGTTGTTTTCACAACCCCTGCATCCGAACAGCATTCAACAGGCTGTCCAAGCGGCTAGTGTGGCGGGTAGCACAGTAGTGGGAGCCGAGCTGGTCAGATGCATTGTCCAATCCTTAGCAGAGGATCGCTAGAATACAGTAATGTTTCCAGTCCTGGACAAGGCATTTCTGAAGCGATGCGATTGATCTTGGTTGAAGATGAACCAGACTTAGGGATTGCTGTTAAGCAAGTTCTGTCCCATCAAGCTTACATTGTAGATTGGTTTTTGGATGGCAATCAGGCGTGGAGTTATCTGGAAGATCACTGTACACAGTACACGCTTGCAGTTTTTGATTGGATGCTACCAGGACTTTCAGGGGTTGAATTGTGCAGATGCCTGCGAGGCAAAAAGAGTTCTCTCCCAGTGTTGATGCTCACCGCAAAAGACCAGATGGAGGAAAAAATTATTGGGCTGGATAGCGGAGCTGATGATTACCTGATCAAACCTTTTAGAATGCCTGAACTGCTGGCGAGATTACGGGCATTACAACGTAGAGCGCCTCACTTTCAACCACAACAATTACAAAGGGGTGTGCTTTCATTAGATTATGCGACTCATTCCATCACTCGCACCCTCCTGAATGGAGATCATCTAAGTGTTGCTCTCACGGCTAAAGAATTCCAACTGCTGGAGTATCTGATGCAGCACCCCAATCAAATTCTCGCCCGCGACCAAATTTTGAATCAGCTCTGGGAGATGGGAGAAGAACCCATCAGTAATGTGGTAGCAGCTCAGGTAAGGCTACTGCGGCGTAAGTTGAGGGACGATAACGAGAGCCCTTTAATTGAAAACATTTACGGTGTTGGCTACCGCTTCAATGCCAGTGAGTAAGGGATGCACCAGAACCACCTATTTCACCAAACCCGTCTGCAACTCGCTAGTTGGTACGCGGGGGTGATGGGCTGCATTCTCGGCTTATGTGGGTTTGGGCTGTATCAAGTGGTTACTCATGCGTACCGAGAAACCATCGATCAGGGGTTAGAATCGGTCGCTAATGCTGTTCATGAAAGTATTGAACCAACGCTCCAACAACCAGGACAGCTACGGCAACTGGCGCAACAGCTCTCACTGGAATTGTGTCAAACCCAAACAAGCTGTATTACCCAACCTACCCTATCCAAGCAGCAACTTGCGGTTGCGGTTGCACCTGTCAGCTATTATCTACGGTTATCGAAATTGCCCAATATTCCGATCGCGATCGCCGGATTACCGCTGAGCCAATTATCCATGACCTCTCACTCACCTCGTTGGCTAACACTGACCACGCTTTCAGGAAAACGATTTCGGCAGATTACTCTGCCACTCCAGTTGCACAATCAGCCATGGGGGTATGTACAAGTGGGGAGATCGCTAGTCGATCTGGAGCAGCGTCTTGCGGCGTTACGGTTAACTCTACTGCTGGGGTGTCCAGTTGCACTCCTGATGATTGGCTTATCAAGCTGGTGGTTGGCAGGATTAGCGATGCAACCCATTTACCGTTCCTATGAGCAAATGCGCCAATTTACAGATGATGCCGCTCACGAGCTACGAACTCCATTAGCGGCCATGCAATCCACCATCGAATCGGCACTCCTTCAAACTCAATCTTCCAAAATCCCTTTACTACAAGCAGAAAATTCACTGCTCATGACCCTCAAACGTCAGAATCTCCGCCTATCTCAACTGGTGCGAGATTTAATGCTCCTGACTCGATTAGATCGGCAAGATATTCCGACCGAAACATTTTGTTGCTTAAACGATCTCATTCATGATTTGGTTGAAGAACTAGCATCCTTCGCGATCGCAGCTCAGGTAACACTTACGGCGCACGTTCAAGTGTCAGAACCTTTGGGGGTAATGGGCAATGAAGAGCAGCTGTATCGTTTAGTGAGTAATCTGATCGACAATGCAATTCAAGCAACACCTGTGGGGGGCAAAGTCACGGTGTTTCTGAACAAAAGTGAAAATTACGCGATTATTCAAGTGCAAGATACCGGAATTGGAATTCCTCCTGAGGATCAACGCTACATTTTTGATCGCTTCTATCGAGTTCAAGCGGATCGATCACGCCGTACCGGAGGGTCAGGAATGGGGCTAGCGATCTCGCAGGCCATTGTGCAGAGACATCGGGGTAGTATTCACGTTCAGAGCACCGTTGAAAAAGGCAGTAGTTTTACAGTGCGTCTACCCCTAGATAAGTAAGTAGCTAGATTAACCACATCAAGAAGTTGCTTCAAGCATGAGATCCCAGCATTACTCTGTCTATGGAAAGATTAACTGTCTCACTGGAATAACAGAAATTTCATTCGATTTTCATTTTTGAGTGCGAGTCTCAAGGGTGGCGTTTAATCGGGATGGATTCTCTAGAAAGATAAATTTCAGCTCTATTCTCATCACACCTCTTGTAGGCTAAGCGATTAGCGATCTCAGAGGCAGGTCTCATCGGCTTAGCCTCTAGTTTGGCGGCTGTCTTGTTAGGGCAGGGAGTAGGTTGGTTAGGCAGTTGGCAACAACGTCTTGCCGATAGGTTTCCCTCCATCCTGTTGTTGATTGCTGGAATTTCCCTGGGTGGTGCTGGTCTAGCCATCAGCCGAGTTTTTATCCAGAGCAGTAGTGGCACTGACTTTAAATTCCAGAAGCAATCGCCTTTTTAATGTCAATTGAAAACTGATGAATATTCAAAGATTTCTCCCTGGAACGATGACTGGCCTATACATCAATACTGACCAGGCGGTTTGCCAGTGAGAATCCTGCATGTTATTTCTTCTGTTAACCCTCAGGGTGGTGGCCCTATTGAAGTAGTCAAACAACTAGGGCACATTAACTCTAGCTATGGACGTAGCGTTGAAGTGGTTTGCTTGGATCCGCCGGATGCCCCTTGGCTTCAAGATTTTCCTTTCAAGCTTTATGCTTTAGGTCCTGGAATATCTAACTATCGCTATTCAAAATATTTGATCCCCTGGATGCGTCAAAACGCCACGCATTATGATGCAGTGATTCTGAATGGTATTTGGCAATACTCTAGTTTTGGGACTTGGCTGGCTCTACGCTCTTTCCCTAAAAATCAGGTTCCCCCTCCTTACTTTGTGTTCACCCATGGAATGCTGGATCCGTGGTTTAAGTACACTTACCCGCTCAAACACTTAAAAAAATGGCTCTATTGGCCTTGGGGGGAGTATAGAGTCTTACGCGATGCTCAAGCTGTTCTATTCACATGCGAAGAAGAGAAGCTTTTAGCCCGTCAATCTTTTTGGTTGTATCAATGTAAGGAAGTAGTGGTTAACTATGGCACCACTAAACCCAATGGCAATTCAGAGGCTCAGCGTCAACTCTTTTTAGAGCAGTTTCCTCACCTCCGCTCAAAACGGTTGCTGCTATTTCTCAGTCGCATCCATGTTAAAAAAGGCTGCGACCTGCTCATTGAAGCTTTTGCCAGGGTGGTAGGTTCCGATGATTCACTCCATTTAGTGATAGCTGGGCCTGATCAGACAGGATGGAAAACGACTCTCCAAAGGCAAGCAAAGCACCTGGGTATCGAGCAGAAAATTACCTGGACTGGGATGTTATCTGGGGATGTCAAATGGGGTGCTTATCATGCTGCTGAAGTATTTGTCTTGCCATCCCATCAAGAAAACTTTGGGATTGCGGTTGCTGAAGCTATGGCCTGTGGCGTACCAGTACTCATTTCTAATAAAGTCAATATCTGGCGGGAAATTGAAGCAGATGGGGCAGGTTTGGTAGCAAATGATGACTTGACAGGCACAATTGAGTTGTTACAGAAGTGGTTGAGAATGTTGCCTAATGCACAGCAAGCAATGAGACACAACGCCAAACAATGTTTCGTAGAACGTTTTGAAGCTCATCAGGCAGTGCAGAGTCTCATCGATGTATTACTGGCAAACGGAGTTACTCTTTAAGCACCCTATATCCTCA